>JANMBA010000325.1:0-12246 GCA_031360105.1 Novosphingobium sp. | reverse complement strand
GCCTTGGCCCGCGCGGGTTCGAGCTCCTCGCCCTGACCCAGATCGGCAGTGAAGGTCACCACCTCGCAGCCATAAGTCACCTGCAGCCACTTCAGGATCACCGAGGTATCG
The DNA here is from genome assembly GCA_031360105.1 of Novosphingobium sp. Taxonomy (GTDB): domain Bacteria; phylum Pseudomonadota; class Alphaproteobacteria; order Sphingomonadales; family Sphingomonadaceae; genus Novosphingobium. The sequence continues at coordinate 12,135 of JANMBA010000325.1, read as the reverse complement.
AGCCCTCCCGAATAGGCGAGTACGACCTTCTTGGGGGCGACTTCCTTGATATCCGACATGACTGGAATTCCGCTGCACAGGGTTTACGATTGGCCGCGCCACTAGTGCATGGGAGCAGGGAGGGCAAGCCGATGGCCAGCGGAACTGAAGACCAAGGCGACCGAAGTCAGCGTGGCGGACTACATCGCGGCATTGCCCGAAGATGCCCGCCGCGCCGATGCGGAGGCGATTGATGCGCTGTTCCGCCGCGTGACCAGGCTCGAACCGAAGATGTGGGGGCCAAGCATCATCGGCTACGGCAGCTACGACGACAAATACGAGTGCGGGCGCGAAGGTACTTTGTGCCGCGCGGAGTTCTCACCACGCAAAGCCGCGCTGACCTCTTACGGCATGGGCAACGTGGCTGAAAGCGCTGAAGGCGCGGCGCTGTTGGCCCGGCTCGGCAAGCATTCGATGGGGAAGGGCTGCCTCTATATCAAACGGTTAAGCGACGTGGATTTGGATGTGCTGGAGCGGCTGCTCAGCCTCCAATGGCAATCGTCCTGGGTCAACCACCCCGCTTGACTACTCCGCCGCCTGCTTGTCCAGATGCCACTCCGGCGCTTCATCGAGCGCCGAAAGCCTGGCGAATTCCTTGGCGATATAGTCCCGCGTCATCGGCAAGGCGCTGCGCTGTTTGACCGACTGGATGTGGAAGTTGACGTTTTCGCCGTGGCGAAAGCTTTGTTCGGCTCCGGCCAGATAAAACTGCCACATCCGGAACAGCCGTGCGTCGTAGAGCTTGGTGATCTCAGCCTCGTGGAGCATGACGCGGCGGTACCATTCGGCGATAGTTTCGGCGTAATGATAGCGCAGCACTTCGATATCGCCCACTTCCCAGCGGGTCTGCTCCATCGCCCGGGTCAGCTCGCTCAGCGCGGGGATATAGCCGCCGGGGAAGACGTATTTGCGGGTCCACTTGTCGGTGGTTCCGGGGCCGGTTATTCGCCCGATGGTGTGCGTCAGCATGATCCCGTCATCGGCCAGCAGCTGATTGGTCTTGGCGAAGTATTCGCGGAAATGCGGCGCGCCGACGTGTTCGATCATGCCGACGCTGGTGATCCGGTCGAACGGGCCTTCGACGTCGCGGTAATCCATCAGCGCGAATTTGACCTGGTCTGACACACCAGCCGCATCGGCGCGCTCGTTGGCGAATTTGACTTGATCGGGGGCGAGCGAAACGCCCAGCACTTCGATCCCGTAATGGCGATTGAGATACAGCCCAAGCCCGCCCCAGCCGCAACCGATATCGAGCAAGCGCATCCCATCACACTTGCCCGGTTCGAGCCGCAGCTTGGCCGCGATCAAGGCCAGCTTGTCGAGCTGCGCGCGCTCCAGCGAATTGGCCGGGTCGGTGAAGTAGGCCATCGTGTACAGCCGGTTCTCGTCGAGAAACAGCTCGTAAAAATGACGGGTCAGATCGTAGTGATGGGTGACGTTGCTGCTGGCCTTGGGCCGCAGATTGATCTGATCGGCCTTGGCCAGCGCCCAGTCTAACCCGCGCCGCAGCGCGCTCGGTGCCTCGATCGAACCGCGCCCGCGATTGGCGTTGCGCATCACCAGCAGCACCATATCGCGCACGTCATGCGGCGGCTCGATCACCATCCGCCCGTCCATATAAGCTTCGCCCGCGCCGGTTCGCGGATCCTTGGCGATGTGCATGGCCGCACCCTTGTCGGTCAGCCGCATGATCACCGGTGCTTCGCTTTGATCGCCGTAATGGTACAGCTGGCCATCATAATCGCGGACAGCCAGATGCCCGTCTTTGACCATGGCGCTGAGCATCTTGTTTAGAAGCCACATAATCATATCAACCCATTTGCGCGTCCGGATCGGTGCAAGCGGTATTCGCGGCAAGGTTTGCGCCAGTTACAGCCGCGCCAGATAGAGCACATCGCGCGGCTGCGCGAGCAAGTGCTGGCCCGAATCAATATATAGCGTCTCGCCGCTGGCGAGCCAACCTTGCGCCAGAAACTGCGCTGCATCGGCCAGTTCGCTGGGGTCGGTCAACCGCTCAAGCAGGTTCATCCGTCCGCTCAGCTCGTGCTCGGCATCGTGTTGATCGTGGCTGGGGAGCATCGCGCCGGGGGCCAGACCATAGATCCGGGTGGCAGGATCGGACGCCGCCATCGCCAGCATCCTGACTGTTGCGGCCAAGGCATGTTTGGCCATCGTATAGCTAAAGAAATCGGGGTTGGGATTTGCCAGCTTCTGATCGAGGAAATGGATCACCCGCCGCCCGCCGCTGCTGCGCGATTGCGCCAGAAAGGCTTGCGCCATCCGGGTTGGGGTGGCGGCGTTAACGGTGATTGCCTCGGCGAAAATTGCGGGATCAATCGCCTGCGCGGTATCGGGTTTGAACACCGCGGCGCAATTGATCAGCATCCGCCAATCGGGCAGCCGCTGCGCCAGATCAGCGATCATCGCCAGCGCCGCCGTGCCGTTGACCAGATCGCATTGCGCGACTTCGGCCGACGGCAGGGTCGCCGCCAAAGCCCGCGCTTCGGCGGGGGAGTGCCCGGCATGGATCACCACGTGCCATCCAGCCGCGCCAAAATGCTGAGCCAGAACCGCGCCGATCCGTTTGGCGGCGCCGGTGATCAGGACTGCGGGTCGCACGCCAGGTCTTTCAAGGGGTTGGGCCATTCCGCGCGGCTTGGCGGAGAATGGCCCATCAGGTCAAGACCTGCCTTAACGGCAGCGTGTCTGGCCGCGTTCGACCTCGCGGCCCAGCAATGCGCCGGCCGCAGCACCCAGAATCGTGCCGGTCGAGCGATCACCATTGCGATCGACCGAGCGGCCAAGCAAGGCGCCCAGCGCCGCACCGACCAGCAGCCCGGTGGTGCCGTTGCTGCGGCGGCAATAATAGCGGCCATCGTTGCCTTGCCAGTAGGACACGCCGTTGCTGGTGCGTTGATAATCGCGCTGATAGTTGTTGTCATAATCGCCATCGCGTTCGTAATTGCTATAGCGCTGCTGCTCGTAGCGCTGCTCATCGTGATGGCGGCGGCCATGCGCCGGAGCCCACGGCGGCGGATCGCCAAAGGCTGGGACCGAGGTGAGGGCAGTGGCGGCGAGGACCGCGCTGAGGACAAGCTTGTTCATGGCTGCTGGTTCCTTTCTGGGGTCGGTTGCAGACTATGCGCACCAACTGGCAGCGCGGTTCACAACCGCAGATGAACACTGCGGCCAGCCGAGCGCAGGCCGGACGAACCGAGCCTGCGCCGGGATAGATTGCGTTTATTAAGCGGCCGTACGCTAGTTTTCAGCGCTTGCTATTTGGCCGGGTCTGACGCGGGAACGATTGGCGCTGACCCCGCTGGCGGGGCCTTGGCCCATGGACTGACCGCCGCCGCCGCCGCTGGTTTGCTGGGCTCAGCCGGCGCGGCGCCTTGCGTGGGGGCAGCCGGTGCGGCGGAAGCCGCGCCATCGCTGGCCCACGGGTTTGGCTTGGCGGGAGCTGCCGTCGCGCCGGATGGAGCTGCACTTGAGGCGGCTTCGCCCTCTGGTGCTTTGGCCTGGCCTGAACAAGCCCCGAGGGCGAGAGCGGCAAGCGAGACGACAATCAATGCGCGGTTCATGGGCCAAAAGCCTCCTGTTGCCGCCGGATTACCGGCAAAGTGCTAACAGGGCGTTGTTATCGGCGCGGCCTAGCCCAGCGCCGCCTGCTTTTCGTCGGCCAGCCGGTCGAGCTCGGCGCGGGACATTTTCTGCGCCGCCGTCTTGAGCTGGCCGCAGGCGGCATCGATATCGCGCCCACGCGGGGTGCGCACCGGGGCGCTGATCCCGGCGCCGAACACGATGTCCGAGAACCGCTTGATCCGGGCGGGCGGCGAGCATTCGTAATTCGCGCCCGGCCATGGGTTGAACGGGATCAGGTTGACCTTGGCAGGCAGGTTATAGGCCTTGATCAGCCGCACCAGCTCGCGCGCATCGGCGTCGCTATCGTTCTTGTCCTTGAGCATCACATATTCAAACGTGATCCGCCGCGCGTTGGACAGGCCGGGGTAATCGGCGCAGGCCTGGAGCAATTCTTCCAGCCCGTACTTGCGATTGATCGGCACGATTTCGTCGCGCACTTCCTTGTTGGTGGCGTGAAGTGAGACCGCCAGATTGACGCCGATCTCGGCCCCGGCGCGCGCCATCATCGGCACTACCCCGCTGGTCGAGAGCGTGATCCGGCGCTTTGACAGTGCCAGCCCATCGCCGTCCATCACCAGCTTCAGTGCATCGCGGACATTGTCGAAATTGTACAGCGGCTCGCCCATGCCCATCATCACGATGTTGGTCAGCAGCCGCCCATCGGCGGAATAGCCGCCGTCCTCGTCGTCTTCGTCATCAAATTGATCCCCCGCGAAGGCGGGGGCCTCGGGCGATGAAGCGCCAACTGGCCTGAGGTCCCCGCCTTCGCGGGTACTCGCATTGGGCCACTCGCCCAGCGCATCGCGCGCGAGCATCACTTGCCCGACAATCTCGCCCGCAGTCAGGTTGCGGACCAGCCGCATCGTGCCGGTATGGCAGAACCGGCAATTGAGCGTGCAGCCGACCTGGCTCGAAACGCACAGCGTGCCGCGCGTCTCGTCCGGGATGAAGACCATTTCGTATTCGTGATCGTCAGCGGTCTTGAGCAGCCACTTACGCGTGCCGTCGTTCGAATGCTGCGACAGCACCACCTCGGGCCGCCCGATCACAAACCGTTCCGCCAGCCACGGGCGCATATCCTTGGCGATATCGGTCATCGCCGCAAAATCTGTAACGCCCCGGTGATAGAGCCAGTGGAACACCTGCTTGGCACGCAATTTGGCGGCCTTGGAGTCAAGGCCAGCTTCAGCAAACAGCTCAGTGATGCGCGCCTTGGGCAGCCCGATCAGATCGGTCCGCCCATCGGCACGCGGCGTTATGTCGCGCGGCACGGGGACCGGATCAAGCGGTCCGGGGATCGGCATCAGGGCAGTGTCGGCCATGCCCGCGCCTATAGAAGCGGTGCGCTCAAATCGCCAGCGTCATAATTCTGGTCCGCTTTTGACCCGCTGTAACTTCTGGCGCGGTCAGCCCGAACCAGCCTATTGCAAGGAGAGAACTTGGATATGGCCAACTTACCGCATACTTTCGTCGCGCTGGCTTTGGCCGGAGCCGCTGCGCTTGCGGGATCATCCGCCGCCGCTGAGGCACCCCGGCTGCGCGCCACGGTGCTCGGCGGGTTGGAACGCACCGACAGTGCGCCCGGCACTGGCGCGGTCAATGGGGTCTATTACGGCGCTCAGCTCGGCGCGGACTGGGACATCGGCGGCCTTCTGATCGGGGTTGAGGGCGAACTGGGAGATTCCTCTGCAAGTGCCGCGATCCCTGGCAACCGGGCGCGCCAAGGCTTGTTCGGCAACGCCGCCGTGCGTGTCGCCGTGCCACTGACCGACCACCTGCGCGGGTTTGTGCGGGGCGGTTATGCCTATCATCAGATCGATTATACCACCGGCCCGGCATTCAAGGGCAGCGGCTATACAGTGGGCGGCGGCGGCGAAATTGATTTGGGTGAGCGCCTGTTCCTGCGCGGTGAATATCGCTATTCCAACTATGGCAGCACCGTTCGCGGGCAACAATTCTTGGCTGGTGCGGGGATCAAATTCTAACGAAGCGCAGCGCAGCCGACCGTGGCCGCATCGATTGCAGTGGCGGCGCCGGTCAAATCCCAGGTGTTCGAGAAGCCGTTGCCTGAGCGATCGCGCGCGCTGACGCTCATTGTGCCGGCCGAGCGCATCGCCGCGATTACCGCTGCATCGCCGCGCTTGTCGGCGGCCCAGACGTCGGCCCCGCCGCCGGTCAGCGCCACGCGGGTGCCGCCAATTGACAGCGTGATCGCGCTGCCCGGCTGAAGCTGGCGCGAGAGGCGGAAGTGGATTTGCCCGCGCACCCCGGCGCGCGGCCACCAGGCCACATCGGCATAGGGCTGATACTCGCGGCTCCTCGTGGACGGCGCGGCCATGGCGATGGCATAGCAGCGCGGCGCTTGCGGGTCGCGAAACGCGGCCCACCCGCCGAACATGCCCAACGCATCGCGCGCCGCCGCCGGGCTGGCAGCCAGCAGCAGGATCGTCAGCAAGGTGGTCCGCGGGTGCATTGCACCGCCTGTTGCAGCAATGGCGCTGCTTGGGAAGGGGACACACGGTTCGCCCGTCTTGCGCGGCACCCATGGTGCGCTATGCTTCAGAAAATCGGTCGTGAGCAGTAGCATTAAGCAATCAGGGGCAGGGCGGTGCAACTTCCATTCGATCATGCGCAACTGCGCTTTCTGAAAGCGCTGGCCGAAGCGCTGTTTGACGATTTTGAAGAGCTGGCGATCCCGGTCGATCAAGTGGTCGAAAACGTCCAGCAGTTCTTCGCAATGGTCGGCGGGACCAAGGCGAGCGAGATCAGCTGGTCGCTGCGGATTGCCGAACTGGCGATGGGGCCACTGTTCAACGAGCTATCGGTTGAACACCGCAAAGACCGCATCAAAAGCCGGATGCAGAACGCGCAGTTTGATGCCTTTCAGGACATGGCGAAGCTCCGTTCGATCGTCTATTTCGGCTATTACGGGCACTGGATCGATCCAATCGGTCACAGCCACAGCGACGGCGGACAGGACGCCAACCAACACAATCCGGTCCTCAAGCAGATCGGTTTCACCCTGCCCAAGCACCGTACGCGCGGACCCGGTGAAGTGCCGCTTGAGCGGATCGAAGGGCGTGAAATTGCGCCCGAACACGTGGTCCGGATCGCCAGCCTGCCGCAAGACATCGATATCATCGTGGTCGGCTCGGGATCAGGTGGGGCGGTATCGGCGCACAACTTGGCCAAGCGCGGGTACAAAGTCTTGGTGGTTGAAGCGGGGCCGTTCTATCCCTCGCACCACATCACCCACGAAGAGCGCCGCATGGTCGCTCGGCTATTCAAGCACGGCGCGCTGCAATCGAGCCGCGACAACGATTTTATCGTCTTTCAGGGCCGCAATGTTGGCGGCTCGGCCACGATCAACAACGGCATTTGTCTGCGGATGAAGGGTGACCGGTTGAGCCACCCAGCCACGCCCGACGTGTTCGCCAAATGGCGCAGCATCGGCGCGAATATCGACGAAGCCCGGTTTGCCGAGTGCTACGACACGGTCGAGCGCGCGCTGTCGCTCGGGCAGGCCGAGCCGCGCTCGGGGAAAAGCAATGGCACCCATTTGCTCGATAGCTGGGCCGCATATGCGGCGACCTGCGGCGATCCGCAGCTTCAGGCGGCCAAGTCCGGCTGGTTTACCAAGAACTTCGGCCCGCCGGGCACCGATGCAGCCTGCGCCTATTGCGGCTATTGCAACACTGGTTGTCCCTACGGTCGCAAGGTCGCGATGGGGCAAAGCTATCTGCCGTGGGCGTGCCAGCAATACGGCGCGCGGATCCTGGCCGAAACCAAGGCCGAGCAAATCCTGTGGGCGCGCGGAACCGGTCAGCAACGCCGCGCAATCGGCGTCAGCGTGACCGATTCCGATGGCGCGGCGCATGTGATTACCGCCAAGCACGGCGTGGTCGTCGCCGCGGGAGTAATCGCCTCGTCGCTGTTGCTCGAACGCAGCGGGATCGGCGGAACCGGCAACCAGATTTCGCTCAATGTGGCCTCGCCGATCATCGCCTTGATGCCCGAAGGGCGAACTCCGGCCTGGGACGAGGATCAGATGACCTCAGTGGTTGATTGCGGCGAATTCCTGCTCGAAAGCCATTTCCAGCCGCCGATGTCGATGGCCTCGCTGATGCCCGGCTGGTTCGGCGAGATGGACCGGCGGATGCGCCACTATGGCCGGATTTGCTCAGCCGGGATCCTGTTTCCCGCTGATCGGCGCGGCAATCTGGTGGGCGGCAAACTCGATATGAAGCTGACTCTCGATGACATCCACACCATCCGCCGCGCTTCAGCCACGCTGGCCCGCGCGCATTTTGCCGGTGGCGCGCTGGAAGTGTGGCCCGCGCTGCTCAAAGGCCAGACGCTGAAACCCGGCGATGATCTGGACGCATTCTATGCCCATGCAATCAACGAGGCCGACGATGTGACGCTGTCGAGCTCGCACCCGCAAGGCGGCAATCCGATCCACGAAGATCCGAACGAAGGTGTGGTCGATCAGCACTGCCGGCTCCACGGGGCGAGCAACGTGCTGGTCACCGACGCCAGCGTGTTCCCCAGCTGCATCCGCGTGAACGCCTACTTCACGACCATGGCAATGGCGCACTATGCCACGGGGTATGCTGATCCGTTTGCGGCTTCGCCTGCTTAATCGCGTTTAAGACCGTCCAGTAGTCGCGCAGCCCGCTCGGCTTCGACCCGAAGTCTGGCGCGCTCAGCCTTGCCTACGCCGTGCTTGGCGCGGTTACTGGCGGCTTGCTACTGCGCCGCCGTGCGGGTCTTGGCCTTGCGCGCTTGGCGCAGGTTGATCACCTCTGCCATGATCAGCTCGGTTCGGGATATTCGATGGCGATCACTTCCCAATCCTTCTCCCCGCCGGGGAGCACCACCTTGCGCAAGTCGCCGATTGCTGCGCCGCGCAGCGCGCGGGCGAGGGGCGCGCTCCAGCCGATCAGGCCTGCGGCCGCGTCCTGCTCGTCATCGCCGACCAGCGTGAGCGTGCGCTGGTTGTCAGCTTCGTCGGCGATGGTCACCATCGCGCCGAACCACACGCGGCTGCGGTCTGCTTGCCGGGCCGGCTCGAGCACGCGGCAGGCCTTCATCCGCTTGGCCAGATAGGCCAGTTCGCGATCAATTTCGCGCATGCGTTTGCGGCCATAAATGTAGTCGCCGTTTTCAGACCGGTCGCCATTGCCCGCTGCCCAGCTGACAATCGCGACAATCTCGGGCCGGGCAGTGCCAAGCAGATAGTCGTAGCGGGCGCGCAAGGCCGCCATTCCCGCTGGCGTGATGGGCGGACCGTCGGTCACTGCACCGGTCCTTCGAGACGGGCCTTCGACAAGCTCAGTCCGAACGGAACTTGAAACACCCGTTCGTCCTGAGGAGCGACTGAGGAGCCGCGCAGCGGCGTCTCGAAGGCGTGTCTCGAAGGATCATCCCGGATAACGCTTGCCGAGGAAATGGCTCAGCGGGTTAGCCCCTTTATAGCTTGCCCGCGCCGGGTTCATCGCCTCATATACCACCGCGTTCTCCAGCACGCGCTGCACGTAATTGCGGGTTTCGGAAATCGGGATTTTTTCAACCCATTCGGTCCAGTCGATCCCGCCATTGCGCGGATCGCCGTTGGCGCGCAGCCATTTATTCACGTTGCCCGGCCCGGCATTATAGGCCGCCACCGCCAGCGGGTAGCTGCCGCCGTAATAGTCCATCATCCGCCCGTAAAAGCCGCCGCCCAGCGTCAGGTTGTAGCCGGCATCGGTGGTCAATGCTTGCGGATCATAGTCCAGCCCAAGCTTGCCTGCTTGCTCGCGTGCGGTGCCCGGCATCAGCTGCATCAGTCCGCGCGCGCCCGCATGGCTGACCGCGTTCATTGCGAACTGGCTTTCCTGGCGGCTGATCGCGTGGATCATCGTCCAGTCACTGCCCGGCAGCACCGGGATCAGCGGGAAGGCGATCCGCCGAAAATTGCCCAGACCATCGCCTTGCGCCGATTGGCCCAAGATCACCCCCAAATCGCGGCGGCCAAGGTCGCGCGCCAGATCAGCCACCAGCACGTGATCGGCCTCGCTTGTCGCCTGATCGCTGATCTCGCGGAAAAAGCGCACTGCGGTGGGCCAATCGCTTTCGCGCGCCACTTCGCGCACTGCTTGGGTCAGTGGGCGCGCATTGAATGCGGCGCGCTGATCGGGGGTGGGGACCATACTGGGTGCGCCGGTGAACGGCGGCAGCGGCAGGCCCAGCCGCTCAAGCGCCAACATCCCGTAATACTGATCGGCATATTGCGCGGCGAGCTGGAAGTAGCGGGTTGCCCCGGCGCTGTCGCCCGCCTGCGCGGAAGCGCGTCCCGCCCAGTAGAACCCCTTGGAACGGGTCTGCGGGGTGCGCGCGGCAGTGCCATAGCGATTGAACAGCGGTGCAGCACGGCGGCCATCGCCCAGCGCTTGCAGCGCCTTGGTCCCGCCCAGCCACATGAGCGAGGTGTAATCGTCGCGGATCGCGAACGGCTGGCGGCTGACATCGGCGCCCGGCGCAAACATATCATCGACGCCCGCCGCGATCCGCACCGCCGAGGCTGCATCGCCGCCGCGCGCGCCGCTGAGCAATTCGGCAATCCACTTGCGTGGTTCGCGGGGTAACACCGCCGCGCGGGGCCGCAGCGTGAGCAAGCTAGTCGAAGCTGCCGATTGGCCCTTGCTGCGGAAATAGCGCGAGCGGTCGTAGATATAGCCCGGGTCGGTCTGCGCTTCACTGCCAGCGCTTAAGCCAGCGGCAGCTGGGTCCAGACCCTTGGTCATGGCCAGCCGCGCAGCAAACATCGGTCGGCGCGCCGGTGAGGTGTACAGGAGCGCGCGCTCCGCCTGCGCGCTTGCCCCGGCCCACAGCAGCGCGTCGATCCGGGCATCGTGATCTTCGAATGTCAGGGACGGTCCGATTCGCGCCTGAAGCACTGCCTCGGCGGCATCGCTCATTACTCCGCCGCGCCACGCGGTGCGCGCTGCATCGGCAGCTTGCGGGCGACCTAGCGTGTAAAAAGCCATCGCCTGCACCGCGCGGGCGGCGTTGCTTTGCGGCGGAAACCGATCAAAAAAGGCGGCAACTTGCCCGGCATCGACCGTCTCACGGCTCAGCGCAGTTTCGGCATAGGCGCGCAGCTTGATTTCGTCAGGCAGACCCGGATAGGCCATCAAAAACCCGGCATAATCGGCGAAAGTAAACCCGGCATTGCCCGACAGCAGCTTCCAGCGCGCGACGGCTTGCACCATATTGCCAGGCGGGAGCGCCCGCAGTGCAGTGCGCGCCTGATCCCACTGGCGGCCATCCTCCCCCATCATGCCGTCGTCCTGCCCGCAGGCTGCGGTGGGGGTGACGGCCAGCAAGGCCAGCGCGGGGACGATCAGAAAGCGAACCATACTGGACATATTGCAGCGAGGCTCCTTATGGCAGGCTGAACGACAAGTCCTATGGGGCAAGCGCAAGGATAAAGGCAATGTTCTCCGGCTCGATCCCGGCTCTGATTACCCCGTTTAGGGACGGTGTTATCGATGAAGCGGCATTTTGCCGGATCGTTGAATGGCAGATCGCCGAGGGATCGAGCGCGCTGGTGCCGTGCGGAACCACCGGTGAGGCACCGACCCTGACCAGCGAGGAGCAGCATTACCTGTTCAAGCTGTGCGTCGATACGGCGGCGGGCCGGGTGCCGGTGCTGGCCGGCTGCGGCAGCAACGATACGCAGACTGCGCGCTGGCATATGCAGGTCGCGAAAGACTGCGGGGTTCAAGCGGCGCTGATGGTTGCGCCCTACTACAACCGCCCAAGCCAGGCCGGGCTGCTCGCGCATTTCAGCTATCTGGCTGAGCAGGTCGATCTGCCGATGGTGCTATATAATGTGCCGGGCCGGACCGTGACCGATATTCAGCCCGCCACCGTGATCGAACTGGCGCGGCGCTATCCCGATCGCATCGTCGGGATCAAGGACGCCAGCGGCGATATGACCCGGTTGACTGCGCATCGCATGGCGCTGGGCACTGGCTTTGCGCAGATTTGCGGCAACGACGATATGGCGCTGGCGTACAATGCCGGCGGCGGCGTGGGCTGTATCTCGGTCACCGCCAATGTCGCGCCAGGGCTCTGCGCGCAGTTCCAGGCGGCGAGCTTGGCAGGGGAAATGGCCAAGGCGCACGAACTCAACGAACGCCTGTTCCCGCTCCACCAGGCGCTGTTCACAGATGCCTCGCCCGCACCGCTCAAATACGCGCTGACCCGGGTGCATGATTGGCTGACGGAGGACGTGCGGCTCCCGCTGGTGGCGTGTAGTTCGGAAGCGAGGAAGGCTGTGGATGCGGGGCTGGCGCACGCTGGGGTGGTTTAAAAATCCTCCCTGTTGCGTAGCATTGGGGTGGTGGCATTCGCGTAGCGAATGACGGAGGGGTGCAATGCCGAGCCACAACTACGCCAAAGCCCGCA
>JANMBA010000321.1:0-5519 GCA_031360105.1 Novosphingobium sp. | reverse complement strand
GCGCCGAGCCCGTTGGCGAGCGAAAAGGCGAGCAGGCCCAGTACGGCGATTTGCGGAGTGCCAAACGCGCAGGCCAGCATACAGCCCAGAGCCACCACCAGACTGGTCAGCACCATGGTCTTGCGGACCCGGTTCTGGCTGCCGCCGCACGCAATCCAGCGGTCGGCAATGCGCGCACCGATCACGCCGAATATCGCCGAGAGCAGATAGACCGCACCGCCAAGCCAGGCCATCTGGGTGATCGAATAGCCTTGCTGCTTGACCAGATAGAGCGGCAGCCACGAGAGCACGAGGAAGTAGGGATAGTTGTTGCAGAAATGGCCGAGCGCAGAGCCCCACATCTCGCGCTTGCCCAGCATCGTGCGAAAACTGGGCGCGGGGCCGTGCTCTGTGCCCTGGCCTGCCGCCGGGGGCAACGGCACCGGGCGTTTAAGCCGCAGCCACGGCACCAGCCACAGCAGCGACAGCGCGCCAAACACAAAGAACAGCGCGCGCCAGCCAAATTCTGCAACCATCAGCCCGCCCAGCAGAATACCCACGCCGTTGCCAAGGTTCAGCCCGGCCCCGGTCATGGCGTTGGCCGATGCCAGTTTCTCGCCCGAAACGTGCAGCGCCAGCAGCTTGGAGCTGGCCGGCCAGCCCGCGCTCTCGCCCAGTCCAAGCAGCAGCCGCAGCCCCAGCAGCATCGCAAAGCCGACTGCAAATCCGGTCAGCAGCGTGGCGAGGGACCAGACCAGCAGCCCAAGGGCGAGCGTGCGGTAAGGCCCGATATGTTCCGACAGCCAGCCCGACAGGAAATGCCCTGGCACATAGGTCCAGAAAAACGCCGAGATCAGCACGCCGATCTGCGAATTGGTAAGCTGCAGCTGGTCCTTGATCAGCGGCGCGGCGGTGGAAAAATTGCCGCGATCAAGCGCGTTGATGAAGATCGCCAGAGCCAGCAGCAGGACCAGCGTACTGGCGGCGTTCGAACTGCTGGCAGGCTCACGCGTCTTGCCCCCGACTTGTGCTGCCATGCCTGCCATCCCCCGATTACGCGCCCGGCCAAAGCCTAAGCGGCACTATGGCGATTGCCAAGCGAAAGCGGCTTAGTCCGCTATGGCCACAAACCGCCCCGCCGCACGGTCCTTGCGCACCTTCAGCCCATCAAACACTTCCCCGCTCATCGCAATGTAGACCCCGGGTGGCGCGACCTGCGCGGCGGCGAAGGCCATGCCGAGGTTGAACGGCGCGTCGGTTTCGGCAAACCGCGCGGGGCTGAGCGCGCCGGTCAGGACGATGGTCTTGCCGGGGATTTCGGCCAGCGCCTTTGCCGTATCGGTCATGGTGTCAGTACCGTGAGTGATGACGATCTGCGTCTCGGCTGCCTCTGACACCTTCTGCGCAAGCTCGGCGCGGTCGACGTCGGTCAATTCCAAGCTGTCCTTGCGGTACACTTCCTCGATCCGAAATGCCAGCGCGACGCGCGCTTCTGTCAGCAGTGCCGGGATCCCGCTATCGACGATCTGGTATTCACTCAGTGCGTCGAAATAGTTCTTGTCGATCGTGCCGCCGGTGGTGAGTACAAGGATTGCTGGTTGGTCCATTGTGCGGCCATAGCTGAAGCTTGCACTTCCATGCTACCCTTACAGCGGGCGCGTGAGGGGAGATCAGGCATGGCGAATGCAACCGGGGCGCGGCAGGCCAGCGGCGCGACATTGACCTTGCTGGTGGCGCTGCTCGCGCTGTCGGTAATGCTCAACTATGTCGACCGCGGCGCGTTAGGGATAGCTGCGCCCAAACTGACCGGCGACCTTGCCTTATCGCCCAAGCAGTACGGCTGGGCTGTTTCCGCATTCTCGTGGGCTTACGCGCCGCTGTGCCTGGTGATGGGCTGGCTGTGCGACCGCTTCTGCGTTTACCGCAGTTTTGCACTTGGACTGGCGCTGTGGGCAGTGTGCACGGTGCTGACCGGGTTTGCCGGGGGTCTTGCCAGCTTGTTCTTCCTGCGCCTTGGCTTGGGGATTGGCGAGGCGGTGTCGTTCCCGGGGAGCTCAAAGATATTTGCCGCGCAGGTTCCGGCCGAGCGACGCGGCATTGCCAATGCCAGCATCGCAGCCGCGATCGCCTTCGGACCGGCAATCGGCTCGCTCGCCGGTGGAACCATCCTCGAGCTGGGTGGATGGCGGCCGATCTTCTGGATTTTCGGCGCGGTGACTTTGTTGTGGCTGGTACCGTGGCGGGCAGTAACCAGGCCCCTTCAGGCCGGACCATTCAACCAGCCCAGCACCGGCCGGATGGAATTGTCGGCGCTGCTTGGCCAGCGCGCCTTGTGGCTGATGGGCGGTGCGCATTTCCTGTCGAACTACGGTTTCTACTTCCTGCTTTTCTGGTTGCCTGCCTGGCTGACCAATACGCTGCACTATTCGATCCCGCAAATGACAGCGCTGACCACGCTGGGGTTCACGGTGCAGGGCTTGGCGGCGCTGGTGGTCGGGCATTGGTCGGATAAGCGGGTCCGGGCAGGGGCCGATGAAGGAAGACTTCGGCGGCGGCTGATGATCTTCGGCCATGTCGCCACCACGGCGGCGATTGCTGGAATATATCTCGCCGCGAACCCCTATCAGATGGCGCTGTGGCTGGCGCTGGCCGGGCTCGGCACCAGCCAGATCTCGACCAATCTGTTCGCGGTGGCGCAAATTTTTGCAGGGCCGCGCGCGGCCGGCGGCTGGGTCGGGATGCAAAATGCGCTGGGCAACATTTCCGGCATCGTCGGCCCGATCGTTACCGGAATTATCGTCCAGTCCTATGGTGGATTCGGCTGGGCCTTTGCATTGGCTTCGGCGATGGCCGCACTGGGCGCGATATGGTGGGCGGTGCTGGTCCCCGAAATCCGTCAGGTAGTTGCCTAAGGCCGGAACTCCACCCCGGTCATTGCCTCAGATTTAGCCCACAGCGCCGCCGCCAGCGCGGCATCGCGGATATGCGACAACACGCCCGAGCCGCGGGGGGTATTTGCGTCCACCATCGCGCCGATGTTGCAATCCTCGCAGTAAACCCCGCCCTCGCCCTCCAGCAGCGGCGAGACAGCGCACCACACGCTGGTTGCCGCGCCTTGCTGGGTGGTTTTGAAGATCGGATTGAGGTTGCCATCGGCGTCGAACCAGCCCATTTTAACCTGTTCTTCCCTGGTCAGGTGGCGCTGCAACGGGGTGATAATGCCGCCGGGATGGACTGAAAAAGTCCGCACACCCGCGCGCTGCCCCAGCCGGTCAAGCTCAAGCGCGAACAGCGCATTGGCCGATTTTGCCTGGCCGTAAGCGGTCCACTTGTCATAATCGCGCTGTTCAAAATTGATGTCGTCCAGATCGAGTCCGATGCGCTGGTGCCCGATCGACGAGACCGAGATCACCCGCGCATGGCCGCTGGCCACCAGCAGCGGCCATAGCCGCGCGGTCAGCTGGAAATGGCCCAGGTGATTGGTCGCAAACTGGCTTTCATAACCACGGGCGTCGCGACTGAGCGGGTTCGCCATCACCGCCGCGTTGTTGATCTGAATGTCGATCCGGTCGGTCACCCCGGCCACGCCTGCGGCGCAGCCATCAATCGCGCTGGGATCGGACAAGTCGAGCGGCAGTACGCTGATCTGCCCATCGATCCCGGCCAGATCATTCAGCGCCGCATCAGGACGCCGCGCGGCAACGATAACGTGCGCCCCGGCCCCGGCCAGCGCGCGGACGGTTTCGGTCCCCAGCCCGGAATAGCCGCCGGTGACCAGCGCGGTGCGGCCCGTCAGATCGATTCCGGCAATCACCTCGCGCGCGGTCGAGCGGTATCCGAACGGCGAAGCAATCGGGGCTTGGGGCGTGGTCATCGGACAAGTTCCTTATGGGCCGGGTCAGCCAGATCAGGCGGCGAGCGGCGCGGCTTCAATCTGCGCAATTGCCGTTTGCAGCCGCCGCGCAGCGACCGGGGTCAAGCGATGTTCGAACAGCGTCAGGTGACGGCGCAGCGTACGCAAAACCGAGCCGGTGCCGCTGCCCGTGGCTTCGCCCATCTCGCGGTAATGTTCCAGCCCATAGCGCAGGATGATCGTGGCGTTAACCGCCAGATCGCGCAGCCGTTCGCGCGGCCAGTCAAGCTGCCCGGCATCGACCAGCGCGGTCAGATAGGCCTCAAGCTGGACGAAGGTCCGCTCGAGCCAGGCGGGGGCATTGCGGCGCACCACCTCGGCGTGTTCGCCATAGCTGTGCTGATCGCGGTACAGAAAACGGAAGTCCCTGAATTCGGCCATCATCGGCCCCAGCAGCGCAGCGTAATCGCCTAAGGGATCGCTGCGCAGAGCAGTGCCGGGGCGCAGGGCCAGCCGCGCTTCGATCGCCACGGCAAAGCGCTCACCAATCGCATCAAGCAGCACCCGCCGGGTCTTGAAGTGATACCACAAGTTACCCTCGGCGATCCCGCAAGCCGCCGCCAGCGCCGCCGTGCTGACCGCGCCATAGCCCTGTTCGTTAAACAAAGTGCGCGCGGTTTCGATAATCCGGTCGCGGGTTGTTACCGCTGCAAACTTCACCGGCGCGGCTGGCATCAGTAGTGCGACAGCGTCACCGGCAGCGCGGTATAACCGTGGACGAAACAGGCCGACACCCGCTCAACCGGCCCGGTTACGGTCGCGCGCAGGCGGCGTTTGCCCATTTCTTCGAGCAAGGTGCACAGCTGCAATTCGGCCACGCGCGCGCCGACACAGCGGTGAATGCCATAGCCAAACGACAAGTGCCGCCGCGCGTTGTCGCGATCAACGATGACCTTGTCGGCGTCTTTGAACACGCTCTCATCGCGGTTGGCCGAGATGTACCACAACACGACCTTGTCACCCTTTTTCATTTGGACGCCTTCGATCTCGGTGTCTTCTTCGACCGTGCGGCGCATATGCGCCAGCGGGGTCTGCCAGCGGATCAGTTCCTGCACCGCGTTGGGGATCAGCGCGGGGTTGGCTTCCAGCTTGGCGCGCTCAGCGGGAAATTGGTCAAGTCCATAGACGAACGACGACATCGAATTGCGCGTGGTGTCATTTCCGCCAACGATCAGCAGGATCAGATTGCCCATGAACTCTTCCTGGCTCATGTGCTTCATGGCGTCGGACTGAAGCATGACCGAGATCAAATCCTTGCCCGGATTGGCGATCTTTTGCTGCCACAATTCGGCAAAGGCCGCGCCCATTTCGCCCATCGCTGCGTTGCGCAGGCCCAGATCTTCCGGGCGCTTCATCAGCTCCACATTGCCGCCGATGTCTGACCAATAGGTCAGCTTGTGGCGCTGTTCCCACGGGAAATCGAACAGGTCGGCGAGCATGCCGGTGGTCAGTTCGATCGACACTTTTTCGACCCAATCGAACTGCACGCCGATCGGCAGCGAATCGAGCACTTCAGCAGTGCGGGCCTGCACTTTGGCTTTCATTGCCGCCACTTCGCTCGGGCCGAACGAGGGCGCGACCGTGCGGCGCTGCGCGGTGTGGTTAGGCGGGTCCATTGCGATAAACA
>JANMBA010000290.1:0-1860 GCA_031360105.1 Novosphingobium sp. | reverse complement strand
CAGGAAGGTGTGGAGCTCGGCCCCGCGTGCGCCAGCCAGCGCGGCCAGCCGCCCGCCCTTGACCCGTGAGAGGTGCCGCCGCACGAGGTTGATCTGTTCGATCGGCGCGCCCGAACGGACCAGATGATCGGTCATCGCCTGTTTGTCAGCCAAAGTCAGCCCGCTCGCCGGGGCGCAAAGCAGCGCCGAACCTCCGCCGGAAATCAGGAAGATCACCCGGTCGTCCGGTCCAGCTTGAGCGGCTAGCGCCATAATCCGGTCTGCCGCGCGCAACCCGGCGGCGTCGGGCACCGGATGGCGGGCCTCGATCACTTCGATGCCAGCAATGGCCTGGCGGGTGCCGTGACCATGGCGGGTGACGACGCAGCCGCTAACTTCGCCGCTCAGATATTCACGCGCAACTTGCGCCATCTCCGCTGCCGCCTTGCCGCATCCCAGCACAATCGTCCGGCCCTTGGGCGCAGCTTGCGGCAACCGCGCAGGCAGCGTGGCCGCAGCGCCCGCAGCGGTGACGGCAAGTAAAAAATAGTCGGTCAAGGTCTGCCGGATTGTCATCATACCCCCCAGCAGACCGCGGCTGATTGCACGGTAAAGCGGCTGCGCCAACGCGGCAAGTCGCAGCGGATTCTGCAAAAATAAAGTCCCCCGCAGTTTTCACCGCGAGGGACTAGTTATCTTGAACACGTGCAAGGCGGGGGGGCGGGAGGGGTTAGCCGTTGCACGTGTCGAAAAGGAAACCCGCAAGCCGCAAATCGGTTCCCGACAAATTTCAAATATACGGCCGAGTGGCAGCTGCATCGCCTTCATAATGCGCAAACGCGCGCGCAGCATCCAGATCGGGGATCGAGATCGAGGCCAGCGACCAGATTACCAGGCCCCGTTTTCGCAGCGCTTGCAGCGTGCGGTTGGTGTGGACCAATGACAGCCCCAAGGTATCGCTGATTTGAGCTTGAGTGATGCTGATCTGCAACGTGCTTTTTTTGACCAGCCCGGCGGCCAGCCCCCGCTCGATCAGGAAGATCGCCAGATAAACCAGCCGTTCCTGCGCGGTCCGCCGCCCGATCGATACCAGCAATTCTTCAAGCGCGCTTTCCTCTTTGGCCGCGAGCCAGGTCAGGTCAAATCCCAACCGGGGTTGTTCGGCAAACAGTTCAACGATCCGGTCCCGCGAAAAGACGCACAGAGTGGCGCTGGTCAGCGCTTCGCAGCCATGCAGCAACGGCTCGTCCATCGCGCCTTGCAAGCCGACCAAATCGCCCGGGAACACGTAGTTGACGATCGCCCGGCGGCCGTCCGCCAGAATGCGGTAACGAAACAGCACACCTTGCAGCAGGGTGTAAACATGCGGGCTGATCGATCCCTGGACCAGCGACTGGGTGCCTTTGTCGATCGAGAACTCGCCCTGCTTGAAGCCTTGCATGAATTTGAGCTGCCCCTGGTCGAGCGGGCGTAGGCCTTCGCACTCAAGCAAAGGACATTCCAGGCAATCGCGGCGTGTCTGGGTTGATCCGGTCATCACTTCCCCCAAAGTCGTTTGGCCCCGTCTCGCATCTGCTGTGTCATATGGTAGCGCGGCGCATTACGCGACCGACTATGGCCGATGCGACGAAGGGATGACAGCAGATGATGAACCCAGCCAGCGGCCAGCCACAGCTTTGTGGCCAAATTGTTCTGATTGCCGAGCCCAACCCGCTAATCGCGCTGGATCTGGCGGCGATGGTTAGTGTCTGGGGCGCGCAGCCGTTGTTGTATTATGACCTTGACGGTCCGGCCCAACTGGCCGCGCCCACTGCGGCGCAAGCTGCGCTGATCGACGTGCCGCTCGATTGCGAGCCGCTGACCGGGTTGATTGCGGCGCTG
>JANMBA010000232.1:0-3140 GCA_031360105.1 Novosphingobium sp. | reverse complement strand
GGTGAGCGCAGTCACCAGTACCGGATCCTGCGCTCGATCAAGAACCGCTTTGGCCCGGTTGACGAGATCGGGGTGTTCGCGATGGAGGGGCAAGGCCTCACCGAAGTTGGCAATCCGTCGCTGCTGTTCCTGTCAGGCCGCGACCAGCCAGTGCCGGGCAGCGCGGTGTTCCCAGCGATCGAAGGCACGCGGCCGGTGCTGGTCGAAATTCAGGCGCTGATCGTCCGGCTGGCCAGCGGCGCCACGCCGCGCCGCGCGGTAGTGGGGTGGGACAGCGGGCGCCTCGCGATGCTGCTGGCGGTGCTGGAGGCGCGCTGCGGGCTTAATTTTTCGTCTGCTGAAGTCTATTTGAACGTCGCGGGCGGTTACCGGCTGGCCGATCCCGCAGCCGATCTGGCGGTGGCCGCTGCGCTGATCTCGGCTTTGTCCGATAAGCCCTTGGCAGCCGACGGCGTCTGGTTCGGCGAAGTTTCGCTGGCGGGGGAAATCCGCCCGGTCGCGCACGGCGCAATCCGCTTGCGCGAAGCTGCCAAGCTGGGCTTCATCAATGCCTGCGGCCCGGCTGATTTGGCGGGTAAATCGAAGGACACGCGCTATGCCGGGCTGGCCTTGCTGCCAAATCTCGTTGACCGGATAATGGGCGGCGCTTAGTTTCCCCGCCATGACCGGATTTGACATTGCAGTTTTGCTGCTCGTGGGGCTGGGGGCCATCACCGGGTTCATGCGCGGGTTCGTGCAGGAAGTATTCGCGCTGGCGGCGTGGGTGCTGGCCTTGGTCGCGATCCACAATTTGCACACCCCGCTCAGCGCCGCGATGATGCGCTATGTCGGCACGTCCAGCGGTGCCTCGGTGCTGGCCTTCGCGATCCTGCTGCTGGTGCCTTATGCAATCGTCAAGCTGCTGTCGGACCGGCTCGGTTCAGCCAGCCGCAATTCGGTGCTTGGCCCGATCGACCGGGTGATCGGGTTCGGGTTCGGCGCGATCAAGGGCACGGTGATTACGGTGCTGGCGTTTTCGGTGCTGGTGCTGGGCTATGACACGATCTGGGGAGTGGGCGGGCGCCCGCAATGGATTACCGAATCGCGGGCTTATCCGTTCGTCAATTCAGCCAGTGAGGCGCTGGTCAAAATGATCGGTGAGCGCCGCCGTGAAGCCGCCGAGGCTGCTGACCGCGATCAGATCAAACGCAAAACAACCGGTACCCTGACCGGCCAGTGAGCAGCGCCGCGCTTTACAATCCGCACGTGTTGGGGCTGGCAACGTCGCTCGCCGCCTGTCCGCTGAGCGCCGATCTGCCGCTGCGCGGAGCCGCGCGCGCGGCCACTTGCGGCAGCGTGATCGAAATCGGTCTGGACTGCGACAGCACCGGCCGGATCACCCGCATCGGTCTGCGCGCGCAAGCTTGTGCCATTGGCCAAGCGGCGGCAGCGATCTTTGCCGGGGCCGCGCCGGGGGAGGATCGCAATAGCCTGACCGCCGCTCTGGCCGAACTCGAACAATGGCTCGCAGGCAGCACCGTGCCGTCATGGCCGGGGATTGCCGCAATTGCTCCAGCGCGCGATTATCCGGCGCGGCACGGCGCGATCCTGCTGGCGTGGCGCGCCGCGCTTGTCGCCTTGGCAGCGCGCGGCTAGGGCGAGATAAATTTGGGGAGAATACGAAAGTGACCACACCGGCAACCGCCGTACTTCCCGAACCAAGCGCGGCCGATATCAAGCTGGTGATCGCCGCTTCATCGCTCGGCACTGTGTTCGAATGGTATGATTTCTTTATTTATGGCACGCTCGCGACGATCATCGGCAAGACCTTCGTGCCATCCGACAACGAATTGGTGCGGCAGTTGGTGGTCTGGGCCGGGTTTGCCGTCGGGTTCGGATTTCGTCCGCTAGGCGCGGTGCTGTTTGGGTATCTCGGCGACCGGCTGGGGCGCAAGTACACATTTCTGGTCACAGTGACGCTGATGGGCGTCGCCACTGCTGCAGTCGGGCTGGTCCCGTCGGTGCAATCGATCGGCTTGCTTGCACCGGCGCTGATAATCCTGCTCCGAATTCTGCAAGGCCTCGCGCTCGGCGGAGAATACGGCGGCGCGGCAATCTATGTGTCCGAGCATAGCCCGCCGGGCAAACGCGGCTTTTACACCGGGTTCATCCAAGCCAGCGTGGTCGGCGGATTCGTGCTGAGCCTGGCCGTCGTGCTGGGCTGCAAGAGCGTGATGGACCCGGCCACGTGGCAGGAGTGGGGCTGGCGGGTGCCGTTCCTGATGTCGCTGGCGCTGCTTGCGGTGTCGCTGTGGATGCGCCTCAAACTGTCTGAAAGTCCGGTTTTCTCGGCAATGAAAGCGAAGGGCGAGCTAGCCAGCAATCCGTTTGTCGAGAGTTTCACCTATCCCGGCAACAAGCGCCGGATTTTCGTTGCGCTGTTCGGGATCGGTGCCGGGCTGACGGTGATCTGGTACACTGCGATGTTCTACACGCTGTCATTCCTGACCGTGCAGATGCGGGTCGAGGAAACGCGGGCGCAATTGATCTGCGCGGGTGTTTCGTTGGTCGGGCTGGTGTTCTTTGTGGGCAGCGGCGCGCTGTCAGACCGGATCGGGCGCAAGCTCCCGATCGTGTGGGGCTATGCCGCCACGCTGGTGCTGCTGTTCCCGTGCTTCTGGGTGATCGGCTGGGCGCTGGAACCCGCCCAGCTCGCCGCCGGAGCTGGTGCCAAGATCGTTCCTGATTTTCAGGCGACTTCAATCGTTGTCGGCGCGCTGCTGGTTTTGAGCGCGCTGTCTGGCGCGACTTACGGCCCGGTTGCGGCGGTGCTGACCGAGATGTTTCCGGCGCATATCCGCTATTCGTCGATGTCGATCCCGTACCATATCGGCACCGGTTATTTCGGTGGATTCCTGCCGCTGATCGCCACCGCCATCGTCGCGCGCACCGGCAATCCCTATTCCGGATTGTGGTACGCTTGGATCGTGGTCGTGGTCGCGCTGGTGGTGGCGGCGTGGGGCCTGAAAAGCGGACCGCCGCAAGATTTTTCCGACGATGTCGCCTGATCGGCCTGATTATCCCCTGCGTCTGACGATCGATGCAGCGGCGCTGGCTGACAATTGGCGCGCGCTCGACCGGTTATCGGGCAAGGCCAGTGC
>JANMBA010000205.1:0-4385 GCA_031360105.1 Novosphingobium sp. | reverse complement strand
CAGGCGATGACCGATCATCTGGTCCGTTCGGGCGCGCCGATCGAACAGATCAACCTCGTGCGGCGGCACCTCTCACGGGTCAAGGGCGGGCGGCTGGCCGCGCTGGCTGGCGCACGCGGGGCCGAGCTCCACACCTTCCTGATTTCCGACGTCGTGGGCGATGATCCCGCCTTGGTGGCCTCGGGCCCCAGCATTGCCGCGCCGTTTGAGCCCGAACCAGCGATAGCATTGCTCGCCCGCTATGGCTGGGATAGCTCGGCGGCGGTCGTGGCCGCGATCCGCGCTAACCGGCCCGCTGCCGCCCGCCCACATCCGGTAACCACAGTCGCGACCAACGCGGACGCACTTACCGCGCTGCGCCGCCGCGCCAGCGCCGATGGCTGGACCGTGATCGCGCTGGGTGGCGATCTGCGCGGCGAAGCGAGCAGTATCGGGGCCGAACATGCCGCAGTCGCCCGCTCCCTGATCGGTCAGCCGGGCCGCCATCTGCTGATCTCCGGCGGCGAGCTGACCGTGACTGCCGCCAGCAAAGACGGCTGCGGCGGCCCCAACCTGGAGTATCTGGCGGGCGTGCTTGCCTGCCTTGACCCGGACGATCCGATCGCGGTGCTGGCGGGTGACAGCGACGGCATCGACGGCACCGAAGACAATGCTGGCGGCTTTGCGCGGGCCGGCGGCGCCATGCCCGAAGCCTTGGCCAAAGCGCTCGAACTGCACCGCACTTATGCGTTGTTCGATGCGCTCGGCGGATTGATCAAAACCGGTCCGACCCGCACCAATGTCAACGATATCCGCATGATCGCGGTGAACGGGCTGGGCTAAACGGGTTGGGTCAAGCGTAACGCCGGGCAGTCACCAAGGCAGCCGCCAGTTGCTCGCGCAGCACGCCGCCTCGCGCCGGATTGGGCGCGCGCAGGATCGCAGCCGGGTGCCCGGTAATCAGCACCGGCGGACCGAACAACGATTGCTCGAGCTGCCCTTGCCGCGCGGTTACCGCCGCGCCGTTGCCGGTCAGCGTCAGACTGGCGGTGGCCCCCAGCGCGACCACCAGCTGCGGCTGGACCAGCGCCAGCTCTTGCTCCAGCCACCACCGACAACTCTCAATCTCAGGCCGCGCGGGCCGTTCGTGCAGCCGCCGCTTGCCGCGCACCTGATGCTTGAAGTGCTTGACCGCGTTGGTCAGATAGACCGCGGCGCGCGATAGCTCGGCGTGCTCGAACGCGGCGTCAAGTTCGCGCCCTGCCGGGCCGATAAAGGCGCGCCCGGTCAAGTCTTCGTGATCGCCTGGTTGCTCGCCCACCACCATGATCGCGGCGCGGTCAGGCCCTTCGCCCAGCACTGCCTGCGTCGCGGTGCAGTGCAGCGCGCAGCGGGTGCAGGCGGCGATACGATCGTTCAGCGCCGCACGGTCTGGCGCCATTATGGTGCGCTCCGGCGATGGCCGCTCGTAGGGCGCCATCCGCAGCGACCGCGCCACCGGCTGACTGGCAGCCTGCTCTCGCATCGCGATCACCCGCGCCTCCGCGCTCGCCACCAGCGCCGGAATCAGCGCCGCCTCGGGCAAGTTCTTCCAGTATTTCTTGGGCATCTCCGATTGCATGGCTTTCACCTTGAGCCGCGCCGGGTTGAAAATGTTGGTGTAATAAGTGCGCCACAGCGCTTCGGTCGGATCGGTCAGCGCGGCGGGTCTGGTTACCCCCGGCGCATAGTCCAGCACCCCGCTTGCACAGGTTGCACAGCCATTGGGCGTGGCGATGTGCCAGTCCATATCGCCAAACCGCCGGGCGAAAAACGGTGCGGTCGCTTCGACGATAAAATGATCGGGTTCGAACCAGGCGCTGAACCGGCGGCGAGTTTCGGCGGGGGCAGCGCTTCTTTCCTCGCAGAACCGCACGAACGCCTTCATCTTGTGCGCATCGCGTTTGACCAATTTGGCCAAGACCCGCAGCCGCGCGAGATCGGGATCGCTGTCATCGCCGAGCATATGCCGCTCACGTTGCGCGCGCCACACCGCGCGGTACGGCAGATCAAACCGCTCGGGCACCGCCGCGCACAGCGCCGCCTCGATCATGCTCAGCAGCGCGCGCGGCAAATGAATCTGCGCGGTGCCGGTCGGCCCCGCTGCCCCGCGCGCACCGCCCGCATCGCCCGCACCGAACAACGGCAAGGCGGGCGCATCGCCTTCACTAGCCCAGCGCACCCGCTCGGGCGGCACCGCGCGCGCCAGCAGCCCGCGCGCCGCATCACGCCACGCCGCGCCAAACCCCAGCCGCGGTAGCATTACCGTCTGGGTGGCACCGCTCACAACAAGCTGAGCTGCTCTGGCGGCGGCGCAAACAAACTGCGCAGATCGTCGCGGTCGCTCAGTTCCAGCGGGCGCCAATCGGCCGCTACGATAAACGCCTTGGCATTCTTCATCCGCGCGCCCAGCCGCAGCAGATCGGCGAACCCAAGCCGCTTGAACCGCCGCGCGCGCACGATCCGCCCGACGACTTTCGCGCCCAGCCCCGGCACCCGCAACAGCATCGTCTGATCGGCCCGGTTGACATCAACCGGGAACGAACCGCGCTGGCGCAGCGCCCAGGCCAGCTTGGGATCGATCGCCAGATCGAGCATCCCGGCATCGGTCCCGCTGGCAATTTCATCGACCGAGAAGCCATAAAACCGCAGCAGCCAATCGGCCTGATACAGCCGGTGCTCGCGCAGCAGCGGCGGCTTGATCAACGGCAACAGGTTGCTTGCATCGGGGATCGGGCTGAACGCCGAATAGTACACCCGTTTCAGCTGGTAACCGCTGTATAGCCGCTGCGATCCGGTCAGGATGGTGGTATCGCTTGCCCCGTCAGCGCCGACGATCAGCTGGGTGCTTTGCCCGGCCGGCGCG
This sequence comes from Novosphingobium sp., assembly GCA_031360105.1. Taxonomy (GTDB): domain Bacteria; phylum Pseudomonadota; class Alphaproteobacteria; order Sphingomonadales; family Sphingomonadaceae; genus Novosphingobium. Next base: position 1,501 of record JANMBA010000205.1, on the reverse strand, counting down.
AACCGTTTGACCCGCTTGGTGCGCAGCGTCGGCTCGGCGCTTTCCTCCTGCTTCAGCCGCACCCCGGCCATCGCCTTGCGGATCGATGCGGCGTCCTTTTGCGGGGCAAAGCTGGCCAGGCTGGCATCGGTTGGCAATTCGACATTGATCGACAAGCGGTCGGCATAGAGCCCCGCCTCATTGATCAGATCCTGCGAGGCATCGGGAATGGTCTTGAGGTGGATATAGCCTTTGAAGCCATGTTCGAGCCGCAGCACTTTGGCCACCCGGACCATTTCGCTCATCGTGTCATCGGGTGAACGGATGATCCCCGAGGACAGGAACAGTCCCTCGATATAGTTGCGGCGATAGAATTCGATCGTCAGCCAGACAATTTCCTCAACCGTAAACCGCGCCCGCGCCACATTGCTTGAAACGCGGTTGATGCAATAGGCACAGTCGAAAATGCAGAAATTGGTCATCAGGATCTTGAGCAATGAAATGCACCGGCCATCGGGCGCATAGCTGTGGCAAATCCCCATCCCCTCGGTCGATCCCAGCCCCTTGCCGTCCGCCGAACTGCGCCGCGGCGCCGCACTCGACGCGCACGAAGCGTCATATTTGGCCGCGTCGCTTAACACTGCCAGCTTTTCCAGAATCGACCTTTGCGCCATTTGTTCGCTATATGTTCTAAAACACTTCGCGTCTATTGCATTCGCGCGCCACACCGATTTTTTTGAACAATGCGCGCGGTTTACAATCACCCGGGCAAACGTGGTGAGCCCTGCTGGGTTCGAACCAGCGACCTACTGGCCCCGCGCAAATCATAAGTTTCTGTAAATATTTGTGTTTCTTTGGAGAGCTGTGTAACAAAGCTGTGTAACAACGAAGGTCACATTAACCCATGGCAGCGCTGGTTCCCTACCTCCAGATAAGAGGAGGGACATACTATTACGTGCGCCGGGTGCCCCTTGCAGTCATCCAGCGTCCGCTCGAGTTCAGGCATGTGTTCAATGGCCAAGCGACCGTTCGATGGTCCATGCGAACGAAGGACAAGAAGGAGGCGCTGACCCGCTATGCAGGCTTCGACCTCGAGTTTGAGGAAATGGTTCGGCGCTCGCTCCCCGGCCATTCGTTGAGCACAAACGTCAGTCGGGTTCCAGAGCGCGCGGTGACGATGGAATTCCTGACGAATGTTAGGGTGACGCAACGTGAAGGTGTATTGAGACGCTACCGCCAGACGATGCTGCACATCGAGCAAGATCCTATCAAATACCGTGATGAACTGCAGCGCATGGTCGATGAGTTTGAGGCAGATGCACAGCGGATTTCGGATGTGCTCTATCGCTTCGATTCAACCACAGATCCCGCGATCGATGTTCCAGTGATCGCACGAGAAATAATTCGAAGGGAACGGATCAACGCGCCTCCAGACAGCAACGCTCTGAGCCTCTTGCAGAATGCTGTCCGAGAGGGACTAAGAGAGGGCTTTGCCGGCATCTCGGCAATCGCAGATGGGACA
>JANMBA010000289.1:0-2658 GCA_031360105.1 Novosphingobium sp. | reverse complement strand
CCCCGCGCCGCGCACGGTGACGCCGTCCGCATCGAGCGACAGGCCGTCGGTCAGCACGAAACGCCCCGCGGCCAGTTCAACAACATCGCCCGGTTGCGCCCCGATCAGCGCCTCCTGCAAGCGGCTCTGCGCTCCGTCTCCCGCGTTAACCGGGATCGTCTTGGCGTGGACTGGGGCAGTCAGGGCAAGCGCCGAGACCGCAGCGATTATGGCTATGGGCATCTTCATGGGAAGCAGTGTGAACTGACAGGCGTGTAAGTCAATTGCTTGCGAAGAATGGGTTTCGCGCGGAGGCGCGGAGGAGCGCAGAAGAAGTGAAGGTGGTTCACGCAAAGACGCAAAGGCGCAAAGAGTTTCTGTTTGGGGCAAAGCCCCTTTCATCCTGCAACGTTGCGGCAAACGTGATGGTTATTTGCTTCAAAAGCCTACGGCGCAGTACGGCATCTTTGCGCCTTTGCGCCTTTGCGTGAGAACCTCTTCCCTCGCCCTTCTTCTCCGCGTCCTCTGCGCTCTGCGCGCGAGAATCCTACTTCTTCTCCGCCGCCAGCCCGCTCGCGCACAGCGCCGCCGAGCTTGCCGTCACCTCGATCGCCTCGGCATCGCCAACCTTGCGCACTGCGGCGACGTAATCGAACAGCGTGCGGTGATCGCCCTTGAGCCGCTTGAGTTTGTTGAGCTGGAGCAGGCTCAACCGGTCGGTCAGGCGGCTGGCCATGCAGGCCGAATTGGCCTCGGATAGCCCGGCCACGATCATCGCGCTTTTGACCTGGCCATAGGCGAGCTTGGCGGGGGCGCAGGCGGCGATAGCCAGTGCCGCAAGTACAAAGATTCGCTTCAAGTCAGCCTCCGCTATGCGTTTCGCGCCGCCAATGCAGGCATGGCGATGAACCGCCGATTTAAGATACCGCCGCCATCTGGTAGAGGAAATCGGCAAAGCCCAGCGTCGCCTGATCGAGCCCGGCGATCTTGGGGTTGCTCGATTCGATCACGAAGAACTCGTTGGGCGCATGCGCCCCGGTGCCGTAGCCGAACCCGAAGCCGCAGGCCGGGATCGACACCGGCGGCGCGGTGAAGGTCGCACCCGGCCATGAGCCTGCAGCGCGCGGGCTCAGACTGACGCGCGCGCCGCCGCGCTGGTAAGTGGCGATCGCGGCGCGGACCAGCCGGCTGTCCTCGGCCACTTCGGTCGGGTCATAGCCGCCGGTGACGTTGGCCTCGACATCGGCGAAGCCGTGCTTGTCGAGATGCGCGCGCAGCTTGGTCTCGGCTTCCTTGCGGGTCATGTTGGGAACCAGGCGGCAATCGACCTTGGCCACCCCGCGCCCGGGCAGCACGGTCTTGCCGCCGGGTCCGGTATAGCCCGCGACCAATCCTTCGATGTTGACCGTCGGCTGCGAGACCAGCCGTTCAAGCGCCTTGTCGAATGGCAGGTCGTCGATCCAGTGCTTGACCCCCAGCGCCTTCATCATTTCCGCTTCGCTCGAATTTCTCGCGCCGTCACCGATCAGCGCGATTTCGCGCTGGGTGAGCGGGCGGACGTTCTCATACCAACCGTCGATCGCGACGGTGTTGGCATCGGCGCTGACCAGGCTCTGCAGAGCCTGCACCAGCCGCCAGACCGGCGCGTCGAGCATCGCCTTGAGGCTGGAGTGCACGTCCTTCGCCGGGCCGCGCCCCCATTTCTCGCCGCTCGCCACCAGCTCAAGCTCGATGATCCCCTTGGCGCCAAGCGTGAAATCGACCCCGCCGGTCTCGTTCTGATCGGCGCTGGGGATGACGATCCCTTCGCATTTGCGGATCGCTTCCATCACCTTGGGGGTGGTGACCAGCTCCTTGAAATGCGGCGAGCCGATCTCTTCCTCGCCCTCGGCCACCAGCACCAGGTTGACCGGCAGCTTGATCCCGGCGGCCTTGAACGCATGCAGCGCGGCGAGCATCGCGGTTTCCGGCCCCTTCTGGTTGACCGCGCCGCGCCCGACGATGACCTTGCCGAAACCGGGCTTGTCGATGATCTCCCCGGCGAGCGGCGGGTTTGCCCACTCGCTGTCCACATACTGCTTCACGTCGTACATGAAATAGAGCCCGACGGTCCGCTTGGCCCCGGCATCGAGCGTGGCGAAGACCCCGCTCTTGCCGCTGGTCGGCACCACCTCGGCATGCTGGAAGCCGGCATCGAGCGCCAGTTTGGCCATGTATTCGGGGCCTTGCGGATAGTTGCGGTTTTCCGCCGCTATTGAAGGGAGCGCGATCCATTCGCGCAGCCGGGCGACCGCAGCATCGTGACTGGCGGTAACCGCCTTGGCCAGTTTCGGCGCGTCGCTCTTGGCAGCCAATGCGATACCGGGCGCGGCAAGCAGCCCTGCGCTGACGAGGCCCCCGCCCAGAACCTGGCGGCGGCTTGGATTGGTGCTTGGTGTGTCGGTCATGTCCGGTCTCCCCCTCAGCGCGACTCAGCCGCGCGTTAGGAGGAGTTGAGCGGCAAGATAGGGCAGAGTCCAGCGGAGTAGTGCAGGTCACTGGCACCTACAAACCCGTTCATGTTGAGCTTGTCGAAGCACTGCCCTTCTTGCGACTGCGGAAGACGGCACGAAGGACAGAACAGCCCTTCGACAGGCTCAGGGTAGGCGGACTTTGGACGAGTACTAGTGCGACAGCGCC
>JANMBA010000193.1:0-4532 GCA_031360105.1 Novosphingobium sp. | reverse complement strand
GTGCTGCCCCGGTTGCCAGGCCACCCAGAATCAGGTTCCTACGGTTCATGACCCCCGTCATAGCCGTTGTGGATAACCAAGTGCTGAACGGCGCGCCAGCCCGAATCGGCCAATCCGCGTTAAACTGCGCCAAACCGTGCGGTTGCGCCCAGCCCGGACAATGCTTCGCCATCGAGCCGCATGATTGTCCAATCCTCCATCGCCCGCGCGCCGAGCTTTTGGTAAAAGCCGATCGCAGGCGCGTTCCAGTCGAGCACCGACCATTCGAGCCGCGCGCAATCGCGCGCCACCGCCAGCGCGGCCAGATGCGCCAGCAATGCCTGACCCAGCCCGCTGCCGCGCGCTGGCTCGCGCACAAACAAGTCTTCGAGGTAAATCCCAGGACGGCCTTCAAACGTAGAAAAGTTATGGAAAAACAGCGCGAAGCCTTGCGCTGCGCCGTCGAGCTCGCCGATCACGACCTCGGCATATGGGCGCGCGCCAAATAGTTTGGTTTCGAGCACAGCGGGATCGAAGCGCACGGCATCCGCCAGCCGTTCATACGCGGCCAGATCGCGGATCAATTCGCAGATCAGCGGCAGATCGGCGGGGGTAGCAGAGCGAATCGTCAGGGTCATGCGCGCACCATGCCAGCAATCCGTGGCCACAGCACCCCCAGCGCGAGGCCGCCCATGACCAGCGCAAACGCCGCCAGCTTCCATGGCTGGAGCGGTTCGCCCAGCACCAAGGCCGAAGTGGCCAGCCCGAACACCGGCACCAGCATGGATAGCGGGGCGACGCTGCTGGCCGGGTGCCGCGCCAGCAGCCAGCCCCACACCCCGTAACCGAACATCGCATTGCCCACCGCTTGCCACACTACGGCGGCCCAGGTCGTGGCATCGGCGGCGGCGATCCCGGCGCGCATCGCGGGCCAGCCTTCCAGCGCGAGCGCGAAGCCCAGCAGCGGCGGCAACGCAAACACACTCGACCAGACGACATAGCTCAGCATGTTGACGTTGCCAGCAGCGCGCACCACCATGTTACCCCCGGCCCAGCTTGCCGCAGCGCCCAGCACCAGCACAATCCCCAGCGGAGTGGCGCTGGCATCGGTGTGCAGCGCGATCAGCGCGATTCCGGCGCAGGCCAGCAGCAGCGCGGCGAGCTGATAGCGCGCGACCCGCTCACCGCTGAGCCACACCGCCAAGCCAATCGTGAAAAATGCCTGCGCCTGCACCACCAGGCTGGCCAGTCCCGGCGTGATGTCGGCGCGCATCGCGGTAAACAGCAGCCCGAACTGCCCAGCCCCGATCAGCACGCCGTATGCTGCCAGATTACGCCATGGCACCGCCGGACGCGGCAAAAACAGCGCCAGCGGAAACCATGCCAAGGCAAACCGCAGCAAGGCCAGCGTCAGCGGCGGCAAATGCACCAGCGCGAACTTGATGATCACAAAGTTGGACCCCCACACCGCCGTGACGGCGAGCGCGAACAACAAGTGGAGCGGTGGGAGGTGCGGTTGCGGCAGACTGAGGCGCGGTGCGGTCATGCCCGCGCCCTAGTCGATCAGACTGAGCCTGTCAGGGGAAACAATGCGCCCAGTGTCCGCGAAATATTCAGTGCCCGCGAATTATTCAGTGCCCGTGAATGATCATGCTATCGCCCTTGAGCTGGACCGAACCCAGTTTGCGTAGCGCCGACTGGCCGAGCAGATTGACCCCCAGCCCCTTGACCACCACCGCATCGACATCGCGCAAGCGTTCTCCGGCCACCTCCATCTCGTCGAGTTTGATTTGCGCGCCATAGCCGGTTCCCGAGGCGGTCTTCATGACCGGCTGAAAGTCGCCCTCGGCCACGTTGAGCCCCAGATTCAGCGCCTCTTGCTCGGTCAAGGCGACAATATCGGCGCCAGTATCGACCAGAAACTCAACCGGTGCGCCGTTGACGTTGGCTTCAAGGTGAAACTGGCCCGACGCATCGCGCTCCAGCAGCAGTGCTTCGGTGGCGCCCGCGCTCGTGCGCTCCGGCTTCGCATTGGCCAGCGTCACTGGCGCGGCGGCGGGACGGGGCACCGCAAACACCGCGACCAGGCACATTATGCCCACCGCCGCCAAAGCCATGATGTAAAGCCGGTACATTCCGGATGTGAACATAACGGCAGGTGGTTACCGAATGCTTAGGCAGCTTTCCCGTGCGTCACGTCCATGCTGACCGCTGTCCCCGCGTCGATTTCCGCTGCCTTGGCTTCGACCAGGCTGACGATGTGCCCGATCATGTCAGCGTCCGCGACGTGGTGGTCGGTCACTCCCGATAGGTAAACCATGTGCTTGCCGTTGCCCCCGCCGGTGATCCCGATGTCGGTTTCGCGCGCTTCGCCCGGGCCATTGACCACGCAGCCGAGCACCGAGAGGCTCATCGGGGTCTTGATGTGGCTGAGCGCATCTTCCAATGCCTGAACGGTGCGGATCACGTCAAAGCCTTGCCGCGCGCAGCTCGGGCAGCTGACCACGCGGACGCCGCGGGTGCGCAGCCCCAGCGATTTGAGGATTTCGTAGCCGACCCGGACTTCTTCTTCAGGCTCAGCCGAAAGCGAGACGCGGATCGTGTCACCGATCCCGGCCCACAGCAAATTGCCCATGCCGATGCTCGATTTGACCGTGCCGCCGATCAATCCGCCGGCCTCGGTAATCCCCAGATGTAGCGGGCAATCGACCGTTTCGGCCAGCTGCATATAGGCTGCCACCGCAAGGAACACGTCGCTGGCTTTCACCGCGACTTTGTATTCGTGGAAATCGTGGTCCTGCAGCAGCTTGATATGATCGAGCGCGGATTCGACCAAGGCTTCGGGACACGGCTCGCCGTACTTTTCGAGCAGATCTTTTTCCAGGCTTCCAGCGTTGACCCCGATCCGGATTGCGCAGCCGTTGGCTTTGGCGGCGCGGATCACCTCGGCGACACGCTCGCTGCTGCCGATGTTGCCCGGGTTGATCCGCAGACACGCCGCGCCCGCATCGGCGGCTTCGAGCGCGCGCTTGTAGTGGAAATGGATGTCAGCGATCAGCGGCACGCGCGCGGCCTGGGCAATCTGGCGCAGCGCAGCGGTGCTGGCCTCATCGGGGCACGAAACGCGGATCAGATCGGCGCCGGCCTCTTCGCAGCGGCGGATCTGGTTGATCGTGGCGACCGCATCGCTGGTCAGCGTGTTGGTCATCGTCTGCACGGTGATCGGCGCATCGCCGCCAACCGGAACCGCGCCGACCATAATCTGCCGGGACGTGCGCCGCGCGATATCGCGCCAGGGTCTGATCGATGCCATGCCGCGCATATAGGGACTGGCGGCGCGCGGAGCAAATGGTCAGGTTGTGCAGGTGGGCGGCGCGGCGCGTCAATGGTTCGAGACGGAGCTTCATAAGAGCACAGCCCCTCCTCACCACGAACGAGGATCGGATTACACTCTTCCGTTCGTCCTGAGGAGGCAGCGAAGTCGCAGGCAGAGCGAAGGTCTCGAAGGATCGTCCCTAAAGCAACTTCGCAAACAGAAACTCCGGATCGAGCTGCTCGCCCACTTGGAACGTAATATCCGCGACCTTTTCAAAGCCGTAGCGCTGATAGAACCGCTGTGCCCCGTCGTTGCCACTATAGACCGAAATCTGGACTTCATCGGCCCGCCGGGCAGCAAACTCAGCCATTGCCCAGTCCATCAGCGCGCCGCCGATACCTTGGCCGGTCGCTGCCGCTGCCGCGTAGAGCTGTTTGAGTTCGAGCACGTTCTGCCCGCGGGCATATTCGGGAAACCCGCAGCTTAGCCCCAGCTTGCAAAATGCCAAGAGTTCGCCGCCGCGTTCGGCCAACCGGTACAGCCGGTCGGGGTTCGCCAGTTCAGCCGCAATGTTCGCCTCCGACAACGCTTCGGCGATGAACGTAGCCAGGTCTGCACTACTGTATAATTCGCCGAACTTATCGACAAAACTGCTGATCGCGAGCCGTGACAGCGCGGGAATATCGGCGGGCTTGGCAGCGCGCAGGACTAGGTTGGTCATAACTCTCTCGTCATACAGATGGAAAAATCGTCCACCACGTAGTCACCGAAAGGCGGGCATTCGGCAAAGTCATTGGCTTCGTAAAGCGCCCGCGCCGGGCGGAATGCTTCGGGCCGCCCGGTTTCCAGGCTGACCCGGGACAAGCCGCGCGCCCGTGCTTCGGCCAGCAAGTGTTCGAGCATTGCCCGCCCGGCTCCGCGCCCCCGATAATCGGGATGAGCGCGCATCGATTTAAGCTCGCCGTGATCTGGACCAATCTGCTTGAGCGCGCCGCAGCTCGCCAGCTTTGCCCCGTCCCATGCCGAATAAAACGTCACGTCGGCTGCCCGCAATCGTTCGATCGGCATGGCGTGAACGCTCTCGGGCGGCGACCATTGGTGCATCTCGTCCAGATGCAACCGCAGCAGCGCGGTAATCTCCGGCCCGGTCAGATCGTCTTCGCGGATTTGGTATGCGTGGTTCATGGCCAGCACTTGCCGCACGAAAAAGGCCCCGGCAAGCGGCCTTTGACTCTGG
>JANMBA010000187.1:0-3095 GCA_031360105.1 Novosphingobium sp. | reverse complement strand
GAACCCGCGACCTCCGGCGTGACAGGCCGGCACTCTAACCAACTGAGCTACACCCGCGTGCCGCTTGGGGAGCAGCGCCACTAGGCCAGCGCGCCGGGGCTGTCAACCGCGATGGCTGCGGCTGATCGCCCATGCTGATTGTGGCCGTGTAAACCATCAAAATCCCCGTATTACGCGGCGTTGCGGGTGATCGACGCGGCTTTCCACGGTCCCCGGTTAACCATTCCTTTGCCTCTATTTGCGACAAGCAGCTCATCCGGTCCGTGCGCGGGCCTAAGTGGGGGCTTGTTACCTGTGAAACTTCGCCGCAATTTTTCCTCGCTGGCCGCAGCGCTCGCGCTCGCCGTGCCGGTTGTGGCCGTGGCCACCCCGTTGATCGCGCTTGATAGCGCAGTCTATGTCGAGAAAGTCGGCCCGGGCAAAGGCCGCAGCTTGCAGCCCGCCGCGCGGCTCAATCGCGGCGACCGCGTGGTCTATGTGGTCAGTTGGTACCGGATGGGCGGCAACGGTGCGTTCACCGTCACCAACCCGCTCCCGCGCAGCGTTTATTACCAAGGCAGCGCCGATGGCAGCGAGGAAGTCTCGCTCGATAGCGGCAAGACCTGGGGCAAATTGGACCACCTGCGGCTGGGCGACCGGCTCGCCACCCCCGAAGACGTCACCCAGGTGCGCTGGCACGTCCCCGCCGCACAAGCCGCCCAAGGATCAGGCGAAATCACCTACAGCGCGATTGTGCGCTAAATAACCAGGGACTGTCCCTAGTTTCTAGCAGTTCTAGTACTTCCAGTTGCGCCTCTTGCCCTCAGTAATCCATTCGCCTGCTTGAGCAATGCGTTTGGCGCGGGTCTCGGGGCGTTTGGCCTCAGTCACCCATTCCAGATATTCGCGGCGCTGCGATGGAGTGAAACCGTCAAACTGCGCGCGCGCGCCAGGCCGCTGGGCCAGTTCGGCAGCGAAATCATCGGGCGTGGCAATTTCGGCCTTGGTAGCGGCGGGTTTGCTGCTGGGTTTCAGCGCAGTCCCCGCACCATCAATCCGCGCTTTCGCCGCCAGCAGTTTGCCCGCCAGATCGGCGTTGCTCGGCAAATCGTTCAGCGCGGCGATCTTGCCGTATTGCCCCATTGCGTCGCCCTGCCGGCCATCACCGTGAATCACGAATGCCGTGTGGGCTTTGAACGCGGCCAGCCCAGCCAGGATCTTACCGTTATAGACAAAGTGCGGCATGCCCCACTTGATCGTCTCATCCAGTGCCGGGATGGTCGCGTGAACCAGTTGCCGCAAGTGCGTCAGGATTGGCAGCGCAAACGGTGCCGCTTTGGCGATATCGTCATCAATCCGTTGGTCCTGCACCATACCCGCCTCCCTTAGTCTGCCAGCAGCAGCACCGGGGTCTCGATCAGCCGCTTGACCGCCTGAATGAAGCTTGCCGCATCCCAACCGTCAACCACGCGGTGATCGCAGCTGATCGAAATGTTCATCAGTTTGCGCTTGGCGATGCGTTCCCCGCCCATGCCATCGGGCACGAACATCGGGCGCTCGATAATCCGGTTGGGGCCGATAATCGCCACTTCCGGACGGTTGATCACCGGCGTGGTCGCTACCCCGCCGAGCGGCCCCAGCGACGTGATCGTCAGGGTCGAACCCGACAATTCCTCGCTCTTGGCCGAGCCGGTGCGCGCTGCTTCGGCCAGCCGGGTGATCTCAGCCGCCAGCTGCCACAGGTTCTTATCCTGAGCATCGCGGATCACCGGGACCATCAGCCCGGCCTCGGTCTGCGCGGCCATGCCCAGATGCACCGCGCCATAGCGCTGCACCAGCCCGGCCTCGTCATCATAGCGCGCGTTGAGCATCGGAAAATCGGGCAGCGTGCGGCAGATCGCGCTGATCAGCAGCGGCAGCAGCGTCAGCTTTGGCCGTCCACCTCGCGCCGAATTCAGCTGCGCGCGCAATTCCTCCAGCGCGGTCACATCGCATTCCTCGACATAGGAGAAGTGCGGGATATTGCGCTTTGATGCCGCCATATTCTCGGCGATCCGGCGGCGCATACCGATCACCTTGATCGTCTGATCTTCGCCGCGCTTACCCGCCGCGCGGAAGCCTGATCCAGCGTTGTACGCCAGAAACGCGTCAAGATCGGCGTGGCGCAGGCGGCCGTCTTCGGCGGCTTTGACGGCAGCGAGGTCAATCCCAAGGTCTTTGGCACGGGCGCGTACGGCTGGGCTGGCAAGGACTTTGGCGTGCTTCTCCCCCTCTTCTTCAGGCGAGGAGATCGGGGGGTGGAGGCTGCCCGGCTGGCGCGGTGCTGCGCTGACAGCCCCCACACCCTCCGCGACTGCGCCGCTCCTTCCTCTCCCCTGAAGGGAAGACGGCTGTTTCGTTACCACCGCCTCGGCCGTCTCCACATCCCCGGCATCCGGCGTCTCAGCGTCAATCCGCTCCGCCACCGCATGTTGATCCGCTTCAACTTCGCCCTCAATCTCGATCACCACCAAGGCTGAGCCAATCGCGATCATATCGCCTTCAGCCCCGGCCACTTCGATCACCACGCCCGAAACCGGACTTTCCATCTCGACCGTGGCTTTGTCGGTCATCACGTCGGCGATGCGGCCGTCTTCCTCGATCCGGTCGCCCACCTTGACGTGCCACGCGACGATCTCGGCTTCAGCGATGCCCTCGCCGATATCCGGCAGCTTGAATGTGAATTTGCCCATGCAACTTACGCCTTCAAAAGCCGGTCAACCGCTTCGCCAATGCGAACGGGACCGGGAAAATATGCCCATTCCAAGCTGTGCGGATACGGCGTGTCAAAGCCAGTGACGCGTTCGATCGGGGCTTCGAGGTGATAGAAGCAGCGTTCCTGCACCAAGGCTGACAATTCAGCACCAAACCCGCAAGTCCGCGTGGCCTCATGGATGATCAGACATTTACCGGTTTTTTGCACAGACTTTTCCACCGTCGCAATGTCGAGCGGCACCAAGGTCCGCAGGTCGATAATCTCGGCATCGACCCCCATATCCGCCAGCACCGCTTCGGCAACGTGGATCATCGTGCCATACGCCAACACCGTCAGCGCCTCGCCTGCGCGCACCACCCGT
>JANMBA010000174.1:0-2335 GCA_031360105.1 Novosphingobium sp. | reverse complement strand
GATGCGGTGATCGAGGATGGCTACGGCTATTACCTCAAACTGCACGCCGACGACCTGGCCGATCCTGCAATCGCGTCGTTCCGCAGCTGGATGATCGCCCGGTTCGCAGCGCTGCGCGGGGCTACTGCGCGAGGATGATCTTGGCGGCAGCATCGAACACGGCTTCGGGATCGAGCCGGTAGGTACGGTAGAGGTCGGGCAGGTCGCCGGTCTGACCGAACCGGTCGATCCCCAGTGGACTGATCCGGTGGCCACGGACCGAGCCGAGCCACGACAAGGCCGCCGGAGAGCCATCGATAAGGGTGACGATTCCGGCATCGCTGGCAAGCGAGGCTAGCAAGGTTTCAATATGGCAGGGCCGGCGCGTGTTGCCTGCGCCGCGCAAGGCGTTGGCCGCCGACCAATCGCGATGCAGCAAGTCGGGCGAAGTGACTGCCAGCAGGCCGAGGCCGGGTATGTCTTCCATGAGCGTTTCCCAAGCCGCCAGCGCTTCGGGCGCGATCGCGCCGACATAGGCGATCGCCAGCTTGCTGCCGGCGCCAGGAGGCCGCAACCAATAGGCACCGCGCAGGGCATCGGCCTTCCAGCTGTCATCCGCGCGCACTGGTTGCTCCAGCGAGCGGGTCGAGAGGCGCAGGTAAACCGAGCCGCCATCTTCGGCCTGCATGTGCCCAAAAGCCCATTGCATCAGCAAAGCGAGCTCGTCGACATAGGCCGGCTCGAAATAGGTCAGGCCCGGCTGGCCCATTCCGATTAACGGGGTGTTGATCGACTGGTGCGCCCCGCCTTCCGGCCCCAGTGTAAGTCCCGCTGGCGTCGCCACCAGCAGGAAGCGCGCATCCTGATAGCAAGCGTAGTTGAGCGCATCGAGCCCGCGCGCGATAAACGGATCGTAAACCGTGCCGATCGGCAGCAACCGGTGCCCGAACAACGGACCCGACAATCCCAGCGCGGCCAGCAGCAGGAACAGGTTGTTCTCGGCAATGCCCAGCTCGATGTGTTGCCCGGCCAGGTTGCCGGCCCATTTCTGGGGCGAGGGGATCTTGTAGCCCGCGAAGATGTCCTTGAGCTCCTGCCGCCGGAACAGTCCGCGCTGGTTCACAAACGCGCCAAGGTTGGTTGAAACGGTCACATCGGGCGATGTGGTCACGAGCCGATCGGCCAGAGGGTGGCCGGACTTGGACAGGTCGAGCAGGATCCGGCCGAATGCCGCCTGGGTGGATTGTTCGGCGCCATCGGGCACCGCGATGGCATCGGGCACCGGGATCATCGCTGCGGTCGGTGCGCTGCGCGTAACGACCGCCCGGGCAGGCTCGATGAATGCCTTGAGGTCTTCGATGCTGTTATTGCCCAGGCCCGCGAACGGCTCCCATTCGTCGCCTTCGGCGATGCCCAGACTTTCGCGCAACGACGCGATCTGCGTGGGATTCATCAACCCGGCGTGGTTGTCCTTGTGGCCTTGGAATGGCAGGCCATAGCCCTTGACCGTGTACGCAATAAACATGGTTGGGCGTTCATCGTCGGCCTCGGCAAAAGCTTCGAGCAGAGTCTCGATGCAATGGCCGCCAAGGTTAAGCATAAGCGCCGAGAGTGCGGCATCGTCCATGCTGGCAATCAGCACTAGCGATCGCTTGTCAGCAGCCAGATCGGTGTTGAGTCGCAACCGCCAGGCAGCGCCGCCCTGATAGGTCAGAGCCGCATATTCGGCATTGGGACAGTCATCGATCCACCGCTCGATCGCAGCGCCGCCGGGGCGTTTGAACACTTCGCGCTGCATCTTGCCGTGCTTCAAGGTCAGCACCCGCCAGCCGCAAGTTTCGAAGATATCGTCGAAGCGCCGGAACATCCGGTCGGCGGTGGTCGAATCGAGCGACTGACGGTTGTAATCGACAATCCACCAGCAATTCCGGATGTCGTGCTTGTAACCTTCGATCAGGCATTCGTAGATGTTGCCTTCATCCAGCTCGGCATCGCCCATCAGTGCGATCATTCGCCCGGCCTGGGCCTGGGCCATCTGGCCATGTGCGATCAGATAGTCCTGCACCAGGCTGGCAAAGGCGGTGATGGCGACGCCAAGCCCGACCGACCCGGTGGAGAAATCGACCGGGATATTGTCCTTGGTCCGCGACGGATAACTCTGCGCGCCGCCAAGCCCGCGAAAAGCCTGCAATTGCTCAAGCGTCTGGTTGCCGAGCAAGTAGTGGATGGCGTGCAACACCGGCCCGGCATGCGGCTTTACCGCGACCCGGTCCTGCGGCCGCAGCGCGTGAAAATACAGCGCGGTCATGATCGTCGAGATCGATGAGCAACTGGCCTGGTGACCGCCAACTTTGAG
>JANMBA010000092.1:0-5777 GCA_031360105.1 Novosphingobium sp. | reverse complement strand
CCCCGCGCCGCGCACGGTGACGCCGTCCGCATCGAGCGACAGGCCGTCGGTCAGCACGAAACGCCCCGCGGCCAGTTCAACAACATCGCCCGGTTGCGCCCCGATCAGCGCCTCCTGCAAGCGGCTCTGCGCTCCGTCTCCGGCGCTAACCGGGATCGTCTTGGCGTGGACAGGGGCAGTCAGGGCAAGCGCCGAGACCGCAGCGATTATGGCTGTGGGCATCCTCATGCTGCGCAGCATGAACTGACAGGCGTGTAAGTCAACTCGGAGTTCCTTCCCGAAACGGGGAGGGGCGGATTTACTTCTTCTCCGTCGCCAGCCCGCTCGCACACAACGCCGCTGAGCTGGCGGTAACTTCGATTGCCGTGGCATCGCCAACTTTGCGCACCGCCGCCACGTAATCGAACAGCGTCCGCTTCTGACCCTTCAACTGGCGCAACTTGTTAAGCTGGATCAGCGACAGTCGGCTGGTCAAGCGGCTCGCCATGCAGGCCGAATTGGCCTCGGACAGCCCGGCCTCGATCATCGCACCTTTGACCTGGCCGTAAGCGAGTTTGGACGGAGAGCAGGCGGCGATCGCCAAGATCGTCATTCCGGCGAAGGTCGGGACCCAGCGCACTAATGAAGTCGCGAAGCGGCTATGGTTTGCTGCGGTCTGGACCCCGGCCTGCGCCGGGGTGACGGGATCGCTCAATGCGACAGCGCCTTGTTGATATCCTCAACCATCTTCTTCGCGTCAGCCAGCAGCATCATGGTCTGGTCCATGTAGAACACGTCGTTATCGACGCCCGCATAGCCGACCCCGCCCATGGAGCGCTTGATGAACATGATCGACTTGGCCTTTTCGACATCGAACACCGGCATGCCGTAAATGGGCGATGATTTGTCGGTCTTGGCCGCCGGATTGACCACGTCGTTGGCGCCGATAATGAAGGCAACATCGGTCTGCGCGAATTCGCCGTTGATGTCTTCCAGCTCGAACACATCGTCATACGGAACCTGAGCTTCGGCCAGCAACACATTCATATGTCCGGGCATCCGCCCCGCGACCGGGTGGATCGCGTATTTGACGCGCACGCCCTTGGCCTTCAGCTGGTCGCCCATCTCGCGCAGCACGTGCTGGGCCTGCGCCACCGCCATGCCATAACCGGGGATGATGATCACCTGCTCGGCCTCAGACAGCAGGAACGCCGCGTCTTCGGCGCTGCCGCGCTTCCACGGGCGCTGCTCCTTGGCCTCACCATCCGTAGCCGCGACTACGCCGAACCCGCCTGCGATCACCGAGATGAAGCTGCGGTTCATCGCCTTGCACATGATGTAGCTGAGGATCGCGCCCGACGAGCCGACCAGCGCGCCGGTGATGATCATCGCGGTGTTGTGCAGCGTGAAGCCCATGGCGGCCGCTGCCCAGCCCGAGTACGAATTGAGCATCGAGACGACGACCGGCATGTCCGCCCCGCCGATCGGGATGATCAGCAGGAACCCGATCAGGAACGACAGCGCGGTGACCACGGCGATCACCCACAGCGACTGGTCCAGCGTGAAATAGCCGGTCAGGCCGATGATCGCCGCGAGTGTGCCAAGATTGATCACGTGCCGCCCCGGCAGCATGATCGGCGCGCCGCTCATCTTGCCCGCAAGCTTGAGGAAGGCGATGACCGAGCCCGAGAAGGTGATCGCGCCGATGGCAATACCAAGGCCCATTTCGATCCGGCTTTGCGCCTCGATCACGCCGTCCGCACCGGCGATGCCGAATGCGGTGGGGTTGAGGTAGGCCGCCCAGCCGACCAGCACCGCAGCCATGCCAACGAGGCTGTGGAACGCCGCAACCAGTTGCGGCATGTCGGTCATCTTGATGCGCTTGGCGGTGAACCAGCCGATTGCGCCGCCAATTGCGATGGCGGCGAGGATTTCGGCGGCGGTGGCCCAATCCGGCAGCAGAGCGTAACCGCATGGATCGAATCCAAATTTTTGCGGGCAGTCGGCACTTGGATCACGCATCGGAAAATGAACGACCAACGTCGTCACCACAGCAATCGCCATCCCGATCATACCAAACCGGTTGCCGCGTTGTGAAGTGCTTGGCGATGACAACCCGCGCAGCGCAAGGATGAACAGCACCCCCGATGCGAGGTAAGCGAGCAAGGCCCAGGCGGGGGTTGCCGAATGCTCCATCTAAAGCCCCTCCTCTTCAGGGGAGGGGTTGGGGGTGGGGCCTGTCCTTGACTGATGGGGCTGGTTGTTGGGGACAAGCCCCACCCCAACCCCTCCCCTGAAGGGTAGGGGCTTGTAAGTGCTGTGCCGACCCATCACTTGCGGTCCTTCTTCTTGTACATCGCCAGCATCCGCGCGGTCACCGCAAACCCGCCGAAGATGTTGACGCTGGCCAGCACCACCGCCAGCAGCCCCAGCCACTTCGATGACGCACTACCCGCCGCCGCCGCCGCAATCAGCGCGCCGACGATGATGACGGAGGAGATCGCATTGGTCACCGCCATCAGCGGCGTATGCAGCGCCGGGGTCACCGACCAGACGACGTAATAGCCCACAAAACAGGCCATGACGAAGATCGAAAGGATCGAGATGAAGTCCATTATGTTGCCTCCCCGGCACGGGGAGGGGGACCGTCCGCAGGACGGTGGAGGGGGCTCTCCGCGCGCGCAACGATGGCGTCGGCAGTGCCAACCGCATCCGCAAGGACGCGCTTGGCCGAGACCCGGATCACCCTGAACCCGTTTTGCTTGATGAATTTAAAGCGGCGTTGATCGTATTCGGGTTGCTGGCCCATATCGTGGACAATGCCTTCGACTTCCACGACCAGTGTGTGCGACAGGCAGCAGAAATCGACGATGTAGGGTCCGACCGGATGCTGACGGCGGAATTTGAGGCCGTTCGGACGTTGGCGGAATTGTTGCCACAGCAATCGCTCGGGCACCGACATTTCACGGCGTAACTGGCGGGCGCGGTTGACGACCGGGCGCTGCGCTGGGGGTGAGCCCCCTCCACCACGCTTCGCGCGGTCCCCCTCCCCGTTCCGGGGAGGCAATGCGGCGTCTACACTCACCCGAACAACCTCTCATGCACAACCTTGCCGCCCAAGGTCAGCCGCACCGCGTTGCCAATCTCGTCATCCAGCACCGGCTTGCCCGCGTCCTTGTCCCAGAACGCGGAGAGGAAATTGTACAAATTGCGCGCGAACAGCGCCGAGGCATCCGCCGCCAAATGCGCCGGGGTGTTCGACCAGCCGATGAGCTTGACCCCGTGCCTGATCACAACTTTGTCCGCCACCGAGCCTTCGACGTTCCCGCCCTGCGCCACCGCCAGATCGAACACCACGCTGCCCGGTTTCATGCTGGCGATCTGCGCGTCGGTAACCAGCCTTGGCGCCGCTCTGCCGGGGATCAACGCGGTGGTGATCACGATGTCCTGCTTGGCAATGTGCGCGCTGACCAGTTCGGCCTGCGCGGCCTGATATTCCGCTGACATTTCGGTGGCATAGCCGCCCGCACCCTCGCCTTCGATGCCCGCGACGTTCTCGACAAACACCGGTTTGGCACCCAGCGACATGATCTGTTCTTTGGTGGCGCTACGCACATCGGTGGCGGAAACCTGGGCGCCCAGCCGCCGCGCGGTAGCGATGGCTTGCAAGCCTGCAACGCCCACGCCCATCACGAACGCCTTGGCCGCGCTGACTGTTCCCGCTGCGGTCATCATCATCGGGAACGCGCGGCCATAGGCATTGGCTGCCTCGATCACCGCCTTGTAGCCCGACAGGTTCGACTGGCTGGAGAGGATATCCATCGATTGCGCGCGCGTGATGCGCGGCATGAATTCCATCGCCAGCGCCTCAAACCCGGCCTTGGCATAAGCGTCCACACGCGCGCGCTGGCCGAACGGGTCAAGACCCGCAACGATCCACGCACCGGGATTGGCACCCTTCAACGCCGCCACATCCGGTCCCTGCACGCCCAGCACGATGTCTGCGCCCTTGGCCGGATCGGTGCTCACATCGGCGCCAGCGGCAGCGTAATCCGCATCCGCAATCGCCGCGTTCAGCCCGGCACCAGCCTCCACTGCCACGCTTGCGCCCAGCGCAATGAACTTCCGCACCGTCTCCGCGCTGGCCGCAACGCGGGTTTCTCCGGCGGCAGTTTCTTTCAGAACCGCGATCCGCAACGTGGCGACCCGCTTACTTGGTGATCATGAAAATGACGAACGCCGCCACCAGCGCGGTTCCGATGATCCCGAATTTCACCAGCCCGATAAAGCCCGTATACGTGGTTTCGTGCGCCTTTTGATCGTTGCCGCTGGCCATAAGTAATCTCCATAAGACTGGAAGTGGTCGATTGCGCCGCCGTCCTATCGCCCCCAGCCCGCGCGCTCAAGCGGTTTGACCCAACTTTCCCGGCAATTGGCAGCCTTAATGGGGTCTTTACCCAATCTGGCTATGCCGCAGTCTTCGCACATCACGTGCACAAGCCGGGGATCGACACGGGGACTATGGCCGAAATCGAACAGCGCACACTGATGCTGATCGACGATGAACCGGCGCAAAGCCGGTTGATCACGGCGCTTGCCGCGCGTGAGGGCTGGCGCACGCTGGTGGTGCGCGACAGCGAAACCGCAATTGCTACGCTCGGCACGCGCCAAGGCTTGTTGCTCCATGCAATCATTCTCGATCAATGGGTGCCGGGCGAGGAAGCCTGCCAGCTGATCGCCGAACTGCGCGCGCGCCGCCCGGCCGTGCCGATCCTGATGCTGACCACCAGCGCCTCGCCGTTGCTCGCGGTTGAAGCGATGCGCGCCGGGGCGACCGATTATCTGGTCAAGCCGGTCGCGCCCGACCGGATGATGCTGGCACTGCGGATGGCGACCACTCGCGAAGCGCCGCGCGATGAATTGCAGCCGCTGACCGAAAAAATGCCCAGCGCGCCCGATTTTGACGCGATGATCGGGGCGGCCCCGTCGTTCCGCTCAGCGCTCGCGGTGGCGGCCAAGGCAGCGCGCGGTCACGGCCCGGTGCTGATCGAAGGCGAAAGCGGCAGCGGCAAGGAAATGGTCGTCCGCGCCATGCAGGCCGCCAGCCCGCGCGCAAAATCTCCGTTCCGCCTGCTAAACATCGGCGCGATCCCGGCCAATTCGGTTGAGTCCGCGTTGTTTGGCCACGAAAAAGGTGCATTCCCCGGCGCGTTTGACCGGCATGTCGGCGCGCTGCAACACGCCGATGGCGGCACGCTGGCGCTCGACGAGGTCGATCGGTTGCCACTTTCCGTGCAGCACCGGCTGCTTGAAAGCATCCAGCGCAGCGATGCCCGCCCGATCGGTGCGCGCCATTCGTTCCGGATCGACGTGCGGGTGATCGCGGCCAGCAACCTGCCGCTGCGCGATATGGTCGAAGCCGGGCATTTCCTGCCCGAACTGCTCGCCGCCCTGGCCGGAGCAACCGTGCAATTGCCGCCGCTGCGCGCGCGCACCGGCGATATTTCGGCACTGTCGCGGCACTTTCTTGCCCGGATCGGTGAGCAACCGGGGCTGCGCGCGCTGGGCATTACCGACGCGGCGCTGGCGCTGCTTTCAGCTTACGATTGGCCCGGCAACGTCCGCCAACTGCAAGCCGTACTGTTCCGCGCCGCCGTGTTCTGCGATGGCGATGCGCTGACCGCCGAAGACTTTCCGCAGCTGTCGGACATGCTGGGTGGCAGTAATTCGGTCCCCCAAGCCGCGCATCAGGAAGGCGTCGGGGTGATGCTCTACGCCCCCGACGGCAACCTGCGCCC
>JANMBA010000016.1:0-6506 GCA_031360105.1 Novosphingobium sp. | reverse complement strand
GTCCCGGCCACCGCTTGACGGCAGGAGACCAGAAGAGTGGTGGCCCCTAAATGAACCGACGGAGCGTGTCAACGGCGAGATTGCGCGTTTTGCGGGGTCCAGCGACCAGCCGTGAAGCGTGCGAACCATTGGCGCAGCGCACGGCTGTTGCTAAGGGTGCGCGATGCCCGTCAAACTGACCGCTTCGATCCTGCTGGCCGCCGCACTACTGCTGGGTGCCTGTACCCGCGATACCGGCGCATATCCCTCGTTGGCGCGCCGCCCGGCGGAACGGCTGACCGCCACGTTCGGTGTGCCCGCCGCCCCGGAGATGGTGGTTCTGCCCGCACCCAGCGCGGCGGTTACCGGACAAGTCGGGCCGCTGGTCGGCGCGGCGCAGCGCGCCGATGCCAAGTTCCGCCTGCGCGAACCGCGCGCGCGGTCACTGGTCGGATCAAATGGCGGCGCCAAAATGGGCAGCGAATCGTGGGCGGTGGCCACCATCGCAGTATCCGAACTCGAGGTTGCGCGGGCCGAAGCGATGCTCGCGCTCGCTGACCTCGACACGCTGTATAACGATACCCGAGTGCGCGGCGAAGATCCCGGCACCATTGGTGCGGCACGCGATACGGTCACTGGGCTGATTGATCGGCAGGACCAAGTGCTGGGCGAACTGCGCGGACGGCTGGGAAGCTAGACTCGCCCGGTCAAAGCCAGCGCGCTAACCCAGCGTAGTCATCCGCGCGCGGCTCGATCCAGTGCCAGAATCCGCCGCGCCGCTCGCGCTTCCAGAACCACGATTCGCTCTTGAGGTGATCCATCGCATAGTCCGCCGCAGCAAACGCCTGGCGGCGATGCGCGGCGGCCGTCGCAACCAGCACGATCGGCGCTCCCGGTGGCAATTGCCCGGTGCGGTGCAGGATCAGCAGCCCGTCAAGGTGCCAGCGCGCCAGGCACAGCGCGCCCAATTCGCGCATCGCCGGCAGGGTTAGCGGTTCATAGTGCCGCAGTTCGAGCAGCTCGGCCCCATCGCCGCCGCGCACTTGCCCCAGAAAGCTGACGATCCCCCCGGCCCCGCGCTGCGCCGCGCTGAACGCCGCCAGTTCGCGGGCCGGATCGAACGACGCATCCAGCAGGCGCACATCACCCGTCATCTCAGCCCCCGCTGACAGGCGGGAGGAAGGCCAGTTCATCACCGTCGCGCAGCACAATCCCGCCGCGTTCGGCGATCAGCACCCCGTTAAGCGCCATCCGCACCCGCTCGCCCAGCAAAGCCACCGCCAGATCGGGGGCGAGCGCCGCCAGCACGGCTTCGAGCGGTCCGGCGGTAACGGCCAGCTCGTTTCCGCCAGCGGCATCCTCCAGCCGCCCCAGGAAGACCAGCCGAGCGGCCACTTCAGCCGCCCGTCAGCGACATATGCCGCGCCAGCGCCGGGGCCGCACCGCGCGCGCGAATCGCAAAATGGTGCCGCTCGGGCTTGATCCGCATCGCCTGATCGAGTCCGGCGGACAGCGCCGCTGCTATATCTTCGCTGCGCAAGGCGGCGCGCAGATCGACTTGCTCGGTTCCGCCCAGACACGCATACAGCTGCCCGGTGGCGGTCACCCGTACGCGGTTGCAGCCCTCGCAGAAATTGTTGGTCAAGGGCGTGATCAGCCCCAGCCGTCCACCTTTCCCGTTGGCGGTTTCGGCGATATCGAAATAACGCGCCGGGCCGCCGCTGCGATGATCGCTGGGGTTCAGCGTGTACTGTGCCTCAAGCGCGGCGCGCACCGTATCGAGCGGGAGGTAATGATCGAACCGGTCCGTCTCCACCTCGCCCAGCGGCATCACTTCGATCAAGGTCAAGTCAAAGCCCTGCCCGTGCGCCCAGTCTATCAGCGCAGGCAGTTCGTCCTCATTGACGCCCTTCAGCGCCACGGTGTTGAGCTTGACCGCCAGTCCCGCGCCGCGCGCCGCAGCAAGCCCTTCGAGCACTTGCGGCAGGCTGTCGCGCCGGGCCAGCGCAGCAAATTTCGCCCGGTCGAGCGTATCGAGCGAGACGTTGATCCGCTTGATCCCCGCCGCTGCCAGATCGTCGGCAAATTCAGCCAGCCGGGTGCCATTGGTGGTCAGGGTCAATTCTTCGAGGCCATTGCCCAGTTGGCGCCCGAGCGCGCGGACCAGTTCGATCATATCGCGCCGCACCAGCGGCTCGCCGCCGGTCAGCCGGATCTTGGTCACCCCGCGCGCGATGAACCCAAGCGCCAGTTCGTGCAGCTCGTCGAGGGTCAACACTTCCTTGCGCGGCAGGAACGTCTGGCGTTCGGGCATGCAATAGGCACAGCGCAAATCGCAGCGATCGGTCACTGACAGCCGCAGATACGAAATCCGGCGCTGAAACTGATCAATGAGCGGGGTCATGCGGGTGAGCTTATCACAAGACCGGCGCCAAGGTCATCCAGTTGCAAGTACTGTCCGGTGACACCGCCTGCTGCATTTAGATAGGCCAATGCTGCTGCAATCGCAGCCTCGTCACTCGAAGCCAGCGCGTTGACCCGGTGCGGAGCCAGTTCGCGCGCCAAGCCCTGCACTGCGGCCAGACGCCAGCTGCGATGCGTCTGATCGGCCGGCGCGAAAATCAGCACTAACAGCCCCTCTCCTTCAGGGGAGGGGTTGGGGTGGGGGCGGTGATCTGGCTCGATGTCTGCCGAACCGCCTCCACCCCCGGCCTCTCCCCTCAAGGAGAGGGGGGAAAGGTGCGCCAACGCCCGCTCAAGCCACACGGCATGGAACGCCGCCGCTGCCGCCAGCGCTGTATCAGGCAGCCCGGCGATGCGCAGCACTGCCATCAGCGCCGTTCGCGGGTCAGAGTGATGCCAATCTTCTCGTCATGCTCGGCAATTGCCAGTTTGACGATCTTGACACTCACGGCCTGCACCCGCGGATCTTGCACGAGCAGCGTCTCGCAAATGTGATCGGCCACCGCCTCAATCAGTTTGAAATGGACACCCTGCGGCAAGGCATCGCTCGCTGCGAACTTCAGGTCCATGTAATTTTTGCTGGCGCTGAGCGGTGTGTCGGGCGCGTAATGCGGGGCGCAGACCAGCCGCACTGTGATCGTGAAGCGCAGCGGCTGCGGCCGTCCGGTTTCCTCCGAATAGATGCCGGTCAGGACATCATGCTCGAATTCGGCGACTTCAAGGATCAGGCTATCGGCCATGACCGGCGCGATGGCATGACGGCGGAGCCGAGTCTAGGATACAAATGCGCGTTTGGCCGCGCGGCCAAGTCACGCTACGATCAATGCAACACCCTGCTTGGAGTACTCAAATGCGCGCTTGGCTTGCAACCTCACTCGTCGCCGCAATGGTCGTGGCGCCCGCTTTGGCCGGCCCCGGCAAATTTGCTGCAATGCTGGCCAGCCCCGATCGCCCCATTGCCGACAAGGCCCGCGATGCCGACCGCAAGCCGGCTGAATTGATGGCGTTTGGCCATATCAGAGCTGGCGCGGTGGTGGCCGAGCTCGCCCCCGGCGGCGGCTATTACACCCGGCTGATCAGCCTGGTGGTGGGGCCCAAAGGGCATGTTTACACCGTCTCCAACAAGCCGTCGGCGGCGGTGGCCGAGTGGGCCAAGACCCATCCCAACACCACCGAACAATCGGGCCAGCTCACCGCGCTCGCACCGGTGCGGGTCGATGTCGTCTGGACCGCGCTCAATTATCACGACTTCAAGAACATCAAGGACGGCGATAGCGACATGGCTGCTAGCCTGACCCGGCGGGCGTTTGCCGCGCTCAAACCGGGCGGGATTTTTCTGATCAACGATCACGAAGCGGGTCCGGGGGTCGGCGCGAGCGCAACCTCGAGCCTGCACCGCATCGAAGCAGCGCTGGTGATCAAGGAGGTTGAGGCCGCCGGGTTCAAGCTTGATGCGCAAAGCAGCCTGCTGCGCCACCCGGAAGACAACCGCACGCTGCACGAAAAAGACGTGCCGCGCGGCAAGACCGATCAGTTGGTGCTGCGCTTCAGAAAGCCGCGCTAAGCGCTCGGATCAGTTGCTGCGCCAGCGCGCGAAAATTGCGGTCGGCAGCAGTCTGCCGTCCGGCCCCTGCTCGCGCACCGCCAGATCGCCGTGCTCGATGCTGCCGGGCAGGTCGGCAAACAGTTCGTTCATCAGCCCGGCCAGCGCCAGCGACGACATCCGCACCGCATAGACCGTCAGGAACAGGAACTTGCTGTCCGCGCTAAGCAGCGCGCGGCAATCGGCCAGCAAGCCGGGCAAGTGATCCTCCAGCCGCCAGACCTCGCCCTCTGGCCCGCGCCCGAACTTGGGCGGATCGAGGATGATCCCGTCATAAAGCTTGCCGCGGCGCACTTCGCGCGCGGCGAATTTGGCGGCGTCATCAACGATCCAGCGCACCGGACGGTCGGTCATGCCCGATAGTTCAGCATTGACCCGCGCCTGCGCGACTGACTTTTTGGAAGCATCAACGTGCGTGACCGGGCCAAATTCGGACAGCGCGAGCGTGCCGACCCCGGTATAGCCGAACAGGTTGAGTGTCGCCGCATCGCTGCGCCCATCCAGCTGCGCGCCCATCCAATCCCACACGGGGGCCATATCAGGAAAAAAGCCCAGATGGCGGAACGGAGTGCATTGCGCGGTAAACTTGACCGCGCCCCGGCGAAGCGGCCAGCCATCGGCCGGCACCGGCGCGGCATAGTGCCAGCGCCCGCCGCCATCCTCGTCCGATCCGGGAACAAATTCGCCTTCCGCCCGCCAGCGCTCGAGCCGGGGGCTCCACAGGGCCTGCGCATCGGGGCGGATGAACTGGTACGGACCATAGCTTTCCAGCTTGCGGCCCTGCCCGCTGTCGATCAGCCGGTAATCGTCCCAGCCCTCACCGATCAGCAGCTGCGGCTGGATCGTCAGCGCGGCCATCAGCCGCGCGCGGTCGCGTGTTGAGCGACGTAAGCCGCCACCGCGTCATAACCGGCGGGCAGATCGACCAGCCGCTCTGCACGTTCGAACAAATCGCCGATCCGCGCGGGCAAGACCGGGCGCTGGCCGGTCGCGCGCTCAACCGCGTCGCCGAATTTGGCGGGGTGCGCGGTGGCGAGCGTGACCACTGGAATATGGTGCGGCAGGTCCGCCGCGCGCGCCGCATGCAGCCCGATCGCGGTGTGCGGATCGAGCAACTCGCCGGTCTGTTCGTAGGCCCAGCGCAGCGCCTGCGCCATCTGATCGGCATCGGCGCGCGCGCTGGAGAACAGCTTGGCTGCGCCCTCGCGCTGCGCATTGGTCAGTTGTAGCGCCTTGGTCGCCTCGAACCCAGCCATCTGCGCCGCCGTTGCCGCGCCGTCGCGTCCGGCCAGGTCGAACAGCAGCCGTTCAAAATTGGACGACACCTGAATGTCCATCGAAGGCGCGGCGGTCGGCGTGACTTCGCCGGCTGAATAATCGCCCGTGGTTAGCGCGCGGTGGAGGATATCGTTGACGTTGGTCGCCACGATCAGCCGCTCAATCGGCAGGCCCATTTGCGCCGCGACATAGCCCGCGAACACATCGCCGAAATTGCCGGTCGGCACTGCAAAGGCCACTTTGCGCTGCGGCGCGCCCAGTTGCAGCGCGGCGGCGAAGTAATAAACTACTTGCGCCATCAGCCGCGCCCAGTTGATCGAATTGACCGCGCCGATCGCGAACCGGCTGGTCATCGCCGAATCGCCGAACATCCGTTTGACCACCGCCTGGGCATCGTCGAACGTCCCTTCGGCCGCGATGTTGTGGACATTGGGCGCGAGCACCGTCGTCATCTGGCGGCGCTGCACGTCGCTTACCCGGCCTTTGGGGTGGATCATGAAAATGTCGATCCGCGCGCGGCCCGCTACCGCGTCAATCGCTGCCGATCCGGTATCGCCCGAGGTTGCGCCAACAATCGTCAGCGGATCGCCGCCGCGCGCCAGGAATTCTTCAAACAACAGCCCGAGCAATTGCAGCGCGACATCCTTGAACGCCAGCGTTGGGCCGTGGAACAGTTCGAGCAACCAGTGCTGCTGATCAAGCTGCTTGAGCGGGGTGACGGCGCTGTGCGCAAACCGCCCGTAAGCCTGCCGGGTCAGTTCGAGCAGCCGCTCAGTGGTCAGACTGTCACCGACAAACGGCTGCATCACCCGCGCGGCCAGCTCGGCATAGGGTAGCCCGGCCATCGCCGCGATCTCATCCGCCGTGAACTTCGGCCATTCGCGCGGGAGATACAACCCGCCGTCGCTGGCAAGGCCAGCCAGCGTCGCTCCAGCAAAATCGAGCACCGGCGCGGAGCCGCGAGTTGAGATATATTCCATCTGGAGCCGTTAGCGGGCACCCGTCCGATTGAAAACCCCTGCCCGCTGTGATGAACGGATGGTGGCTAGATTTGCAGCCGTTTCCGCAGTGCGAGGCCGTAAATCACCAGTGCGGTCGCCGCGAACAGGAACCACTGGATCGCATAAGACCAGTGATTGTTGGGCAGGTTAGCCGGATCGGGCCGGGCATTGGCGGCCAGGCC
>JANMBA010000005.1:0-22404 GCA_031360105.1 Novosphingobium sp. | reverse complement strand
TTCTTCGCCACCGCCACCATCGCCGGACGCAGTAGGCGGTCCTTGATCATGTAGCCGGCTTGCAGTTCCTGCAGCACCGTGCCTGGCTCGGCATCGTTTGACGGCACTTCGAGCATGGCCTGATGCTGGTTGGGATCGAGCGGCAGCCCGGTGGCAGCGATGCGGGCGATGCCATTCAGGCCGAACACCTTATCGAGCTCGCGGCCCGTAGCCTCGATCCCGGCGATCAGGCCCTTGATCCGTTCATCTTCGTGCAGTTCCTGAGGAATAGCTGCCAAAGCACGGGAAAGATTATCGGCTACGCTCAGCATATCGCGAGCGAACCCGGTAGCGGCATAAGCCCGCGCATCGGCAATGTCTTTTTCCAGGCGGCGACGCACATTCTGCGTTTCGGCCTTGGCGTAGAGCGTTTCTTGCTTGGCGTTTTCAAGATCGCCGCGCAGCAGAGCCAGCGCATCGTCCAGCGTGTCGCCGTCTTGCTCCAGCAATTCCTTCGGCACTCCGGCCAGCTCTGCTTCGACCGCGGCATCGTCTTGCGGATTTGTCGTATCAATCATGTCGTTCAAAAAACCTGTCTATGCGATCAATTTGCCCAGTGCCCCCATATTCGAGAGCGTCTGCGCGGTAAAATCCACCATGGGGACTAGCCGTGCATAATTCAACCGCGTCGGGCCGATAACGCCGACCACGCCGACCACCCGGCCATCACGATCGCGGTACGGCGCAGCGATCACTGACGAGCCTGAAAGCGCGAATAACCGGTTCTCCGCGCCGATGAATATCCGCGTAGATTCGGCCGAGCGCGCCGAATCGAGCAGCTCGGCAACCGACTGCTTGTTTTCCAGATCATCGAGCAGCAGCCGCACCCGTTCCAGATCAGTCAGTGCATTCTCATCCAGCAGGTTCGCCTGTCCGCGCACGATCAGCACCGGGCGCTCTGCCGCATCGGCGCTCCACACTGCCAGCCCGCGCTCGACCAGATCGCGGCTGGCCGTATCAAGCGCGCTTTGCCCCGATGCAATGTCAGTCCTGATCGCCTGCAGCGCCTGCACCAAAGTACGCCCGCCAAGATGGGCCGTTATGTAATTCGAGGCCTGCTCGAGCGCGCTGGATGGGGTGCCAATCGGCAGTTGTACCACCCGGTTCTCAACCCCGCCATCTGCGCCGACCAGCACCGCGAGCGCTTGGCCTGCGGACAGCTGCACCAGTTGCAACTGGACCAGCTGCGGTTCGCGGCGCGGAACCATCACCACCCCGGCGCAGGCCGACAGATCGGACAGCACCGCGGTGGTCGCAGCCAATGCCGCCTCGATCGGGCCGGGCTGACCGATCTGCCGCTCGATCACGGCGCGTTCTTCGGCAGTCGGCTGGGCAACTTGCATCATCCCGTCAACAAACAGCCGCAGTCCTTGTTCGGTCGGCAAGCGCCCCGCGCTGGTATGCGGCGCGGCGAGCAAGCCCAGGCTCTCCAGCTGGTGCAAGACCGAGCGGATCGACGCGGGGGAGAGGTTGAGCCCTGCCCCGCCCGCAGTTTTGGCTCCGGCCAAGGTCTTCGATCCGACCGGCTGGCCCGAGGCGATAAAACCCTCCACCACGAGCCGAAAAATCTCGCGGGTGCGGCCGTCAAGTTCGGTGATCGGGAGCGAGACCATTGGTCCTTATGTAGCTGACACTCTTGCAGGCTCAAGCCCGTTGCGCCAAAGCCCCCCGGAAACCAATTCAAGGAACCCTTATGCGACCTTCCGGCCGCGCGCCTGATGAAATGCGCGCACTTTCGTTCGAAACCAATTTCACCATCCACGCCGAAGGGTCGGTGCTGGTCAGTTTCGGCAATACCCGGGTGCTGGTGACGGCGTCGGTCGAGGAAAAGATCCCGCCGTTCTTGCGCGGCAAAGGCGAAGGCTGGGTGACCGCGGAATACTCCATGCTGCCGCGCGCCACGCATACGCGCGGCCAGCGCGAGGCTGCCAAGGGCAAGCAATCGGGGCGCACGCAGGAAATTCAGCGACTGATCGGGCGATCGCTGCGATCGGTGACCGATATGAAAAAGCTGGGCGAGCGCCAGATTGTGCTCGATTGCGATGTGATTCAGGCTGATGGCGGCACGCGCACTGCGGCCATTTCGGGCGCTTGGGTGGCGCTGAAGCTGGCGATCAACGGCCTGCTGAAATCAGGCGCGATCACCGAAGACCCGCTGACCCGCAAGGTCGCGGCGGTCAGTTGCGGCATTCATCAAGGTGTTCCGGTACTCGATCTGGACTATATCGAAGACAGTTCGGCTGATGCCGATGCCAACTTCGTGTTGATCGAGGGCGGCCACATCGCCGAAGTCCAAGCCACCGCCGAAGGCGCGACCTATGACGAGGAAGCGCTCCTGCGCCTGTTGCGGCTCGCCCGGATCGGCTGTGACCGGATCTTTGTCGCGCAAGATGAAGCGGTGGGCAAATAGCGGCGCTGTCCCGGGCTTGACCCGGGATCGCTGGCCTG
Organism: Novosphingobium sp.; assembly: GCA_031360105.1. Classification (GTDB taxonomy): domain Bacteria; phylum Pseudomonadota; class Alphaproteobacteria; order Sphingomonadales; family Sphingomonadaceae; genus Novosphingobium. Next base: position 19,917 of record JANMBA010000005.1, on the reverse strand, counting down.
CACACGCAAGGTCGAGTATGGCGGCCACCGGTCCCGGGGCTAACCCGGGACGACGAGGTGAATGATGCGCAAACTCGGATCGGAAACCCTGGTGATTGCCACGCACAATGCGGGCAAGCTCAAGGAAATTGGCTCCTTGCTGGCCCCTTATGGCCTGCATTGTATCTCTGCTGGATCGCTCGGGCTGCCCGAACCGGCGGAGACCGGGAAAACCTTTATCGACAATGCGCTGATCAAAGCGCGCGCGGCCGCAGAAGGATCAGGTCTGCCTGCGCTGGCGGACGATTCGGGGCTGTGCGTTGCCGCGCTTGGTGGCCGGCCGGGGGTGTACACCGCTGATTGGGCCGAACGGCAATGGTTCGAGGGCAAGCCGGGGCGCGACTGGTATCTGGCGATGGGCAAAGTTGAAGGGCTGCTGGCCGAACTAGGGCCGGTTGCGGACCGCTCATGCCACTTTGCCTGCGTGCTGGCGATCGCCTGGCCCGACGGCACCAGCGTCGCTTACGAAGGCCGCGCCGAGGGCACGCTGACCTGGCCGCCGCGCGGCACGCTGGGCTTCGGCTATGATCCGGTGTTCGTGCCGCTGGGCGACAGCCGCAGCTACGCTGAACATGACCCCGAAGAGAAACACCGCATCAGCCACCGCGCCGCTGCCTTCGCCAAGCTGGTCGCCGGGCAGTTCGGAGGGTAAGGCAGGCAGCATGGCGCGCGCACTGTATATTCACTGGCCATTCTGCCTCGCCAAGTGCCCCTATTGCGACTTTAACAGCCATGTCCGCGACAGCGTTGACCATGAGCTGTGGCAAGCTGCCTTGCTCGCCGACATGCGCTATGAGGCTGAGCAGGCGGGCGGCGAACAGCTGGACAGCGTGTTCTTCGGGGGCGGAACCCCGTCCTTGATGCCGCCAGCGCTGGTCGCCCGATTGTTGGAGGAGGCCGAGCGGCTGTGGGGTTTTGCCGATGGGATCGAGATCACGCTGGAGGGCAACCCATCATCGGTTGAGGCGAAGAACTATGCCGCGCTGGCCAGCGCCGGGATCAACCGCGCTTCGCTGGGCCTGCAGGCGCTCGATGATCAGACCTTGCGGTTTTTGGGGCGGCTGCACGATGCCGATGAAGGCGTGCGGGCGCTCGGCATAGCGCAGCAGAACTTTGCGCGGGTATCGTTCGATCTGATTTATGCCCGGCCGGGGCAAAGCTGCGCGCAATGGGCAGCCGAACTGACCCGCGCGCTGGGTTTCGGCACCGGGCACCTCTCGCTGTATCAGCTGACAATCGAACCCGGCACCCGGTTTGAAACGCTGGTTCGCCAAGGCGAATTTGTGCCGCTTGGCGAGGAACGCTGCGCCGATCTGTTCGCGCTGACCGCTGATCTGGCCAGCGCCGCCGGCCTGCCCGCTTATGAAGTCAGCAACCACGCTCGGCCCGGTGAGGAAAGCCGCCATAACCTGACCTACTGGCGCTATCAGGATTCCGCCGGGATCGGCCCCGGTGCGCACGGGCGGCGCGGCGGGGCGGCGACGGTGCGGCACAAAAAGCCCGAGAACTGGCTCAGCGGGATCGAACGCAATGGCCACGGGATCGCTGAGGAACGCACGCTGGGCGCAAGCGAACAAGCCGCCGAAGCACTGCTGATGGGGCTGCGGCTGCGTGAGGGGATCGACCCGGCGGCGCTGGCTCGGCGGTTCGAGATGCCGGTTCTAGCGCTGATCGAGCTGCCCAAGCTGCACTTCTACATTACCCAAGGCCTGGCCTGGCAGCGCGACAATCGGATCGGCGTCACCCCCGCAGGAATGCCGCTGCTGGATGGTTTGCTGGGCGAACTGGTCCCGGCTGAGCTGGTCAGCACTTGACCCGCGCTGACTTGCTGGCGGCGTGGACGGCGCAGCTGGCCGATGGCCGCCGCCGCTCGCCGCATACTGTGCGGGCCTATGGAGCCACAGCCGCGCGGCTGCTCGATGTTTTGGGTGAAACCGATTGGACCCAGCTCGCCCGGATTGACGCGGGGGTGCTGCGCGCGCAACTGGCGCGCCGCCGGGCCGATGGGCTGAGCAATGCCAGCGCCGCGCGCGAATTGTCCGCGCTTAAGCAATTCATCGGGTTTGCCCGCGCTCAGAGTGGTATGCCCGATCCGGCCCCGCCCCGGATGCGCGGGCCGCGCGTCAAGAAAGGCCTGCCCCGCCCGGTCACGCCCGACGAGGCGGTGGGCCTTGCCGCTGCGGTCCATGATGATGCCGCGGAGGAATGGATCGGTGCGCGCGACCGGGCGGTGCTGCTGCTGCTGTATGGCGCGGGGATGCGGATTGCCGAGGCGCTCGCGCTGACCGGCGGCGCGCTGCCGCTGGGCGAAACAATTGTCGTCACCGGCAAAGGCAACAAGCAGCGTGTGGTGCCGCTGCTGCCCTTGGTGCGCGAAGCGGTGACCGACTACCTCGCCAAAAGTCCGTGGCCCAGCGCCAAGGCTGACCCGCTGTTTCGCGGGGCCAAGGGTGGGCCGCTTGCGCAAGGCGTGGTCCAAAAAGCAGTGGCGCGGGCGCGCGTTGCGCTCGGTCTGCCGCCCAGCGCCACGCCGCACGCGCTGCGCCACAGCTTTGCCACGCATCTGCTGGGGGCCGGAGCTGATTTGCGCAGTTTGCAGGAGCTACTGGGGCATGCCAGCCTTGGCTCAACCCAGATCTACACCAAAGTCGATGCGGCGACTTTGCTCGACGTGTATCGCAGCGCACATCCGCGCGGCTAGTCTTTCCAGCGCCACACGCGCCACAACCAGGCCAGCACCGCCAGCACAATCAACCCACCGATCAGCGCACCCGCCGCTTGATGCAGTTCGGTGAAATAGGCCGCGAGCCATTTGCCGCCATAGATCAGCAGCGTGTTCCACACCGCCGCGCCGGCGAACGTAAACGCCAGAAACCGCGCGTGCGTCATGTGCGCCAGCCCCGCGGGGAGCGAAATGAGCGTGCGTAGAAACGGCGAAAAGCGCATGAAGAACACCACCCACTGGCCATGTTTCTGGAAGAATCGGGTGGCACTTTCGACATCGCTCCAGCGCAGCGTCAGCCACCGCCCCCACCGCTGCACAACCGGTTCGAGCCGCTGATAGCCCAGCTTGTCGCCAAGTATGAACCAGATGTAGTTGCCCAGCGTCGAACCGATCGTCCCGGCGATCAGCAGCGGCCAGAACGTCATCGTGCCGCGTGCCATCGCAATCCCGCCCGCCCCCATGATCAGCTCGCTGGGGATTGGCGGGAACACATTTTCGATGAACATCAGCAGCGCGATCCCCCAATAGCCGCCAGCTTCGATCAGGTGGATGATCCAGTCAGCCACTGACGATCAACCGCGGCCGAGACGCCGCTCGATCGCCTCCCAGATCAACCCCGGGGTATCCGTGCCGTTGAACTTGTCGATCGCGACGATCCCGGTCGGCGAGGTCACGTTGATTTCGGTCAGCCACTGGCCGCCGATCACGTCGATCCCGACAAACACCAGCCCGCGCGCCTTAAGTTCGGGGCCCATCGCAGCGCAGATCTCTTCCTCACGTGCAGTCAGCGTGGTGGCCTCGGCAAAGCCGCCTTGCGCCAGGTTCGAGCGAAATTCGCCCGCGCCTGGCCGGCGGTTGATCGCGCCTGCGATGGCTCCATCGACCAGCACGATGCGTTTGTCACCCAGGCTGATGTCGGGCAGAAACGGCTGGAACATGTGCGGTTCGATCCAGGCATTGTCGAACAGTTCGACCAGCGCCGACAGATTGCTGCCATCGGCGGGCACGCGGATCACCGCCTTGCCGCCGTTGCCGTGCAGCGGCTTCATCACCAGATCGCCCGGATGCCGCGCATGAAAATCGCGCACATCCTCGATCCGGCGTGCGATCAGGGTTGGCGGCATGTACTGCGCAAAATCGAGCACAAAGACTTTTTCAGGCGCGTTGCGAACGCTGGCGGGATCGTTGACCACCAACGTCTGCCCCTCAAGCCGCTCGAGCAAATGGGTAGCAGTGATGTAGCTCAGATCGAACGGCGGATCCTGCCGCATCAGCACCACATCGATGTCGCTGACCAGATCGATCCGGCGCCGCTCATCAGCGCTGAAGTGATTGCCTGTCTCGCGCTGCAAGGTCACCGGTGCGGCCCAGGCGGTCAACCGTCCACTCTCGTAAGCGAGCGAGCCGACGGCGTAATGAAACACGCTGTGTCCGCGCGCCTGCGCCGCCATCATCAAAGCGAAGCTTGAATCCCCGGCAATGTTGATTGTTTCAAGCGGGTCCATCTGGACAGCGACGCGCAGGCTCATGGCTAACTGGAACTCCGCTTAAGGTTATCGGCTTAGGGCATCGCCGCATTCGCCATGTGGCGAGGGAAGCGTCCCGGCGCAAGGAGCACGACGTCGATCCGCTGCTCATCGCCGGGCCGGGCATAGCGATGCCCTATCGCCTCGGCCGCCGCGAACACCCGGCGCAAGCGATAGGCGTCGATCGCATGGTCAAGCTCGGCCGCGCTGGCGCGCCACTTGACCTCGACGAATGCCACCACCGTGCCGCGCCGCGCAATCAGGTCGATCTCGCCGCGCGGGGTTTTGACCCGCTGCGCGACGATCCGCCACCCTTTCAGCCGCAGGAACCACGCCGCCAGACTTTCACCGCGCCGCCCATGCGCTTCACGCTCGGCGCGGCTGCTCATTTAAGTTCGAGCGCGCGGGTGTAAAGCGCCTTGCGATCAAGCCCGGTCGCCCGCGCGACTTGGGCGGCAGCTTGCGAGGGTTTCAGATCAATCAGCGCCGCGCGGAGCAATCGGTCGGCATCTTGGGCCCCGGCCACCACCTCGCCTGGCGGCGCGATCAGCAGCACGATCTCGCCTTTGGGCGGATGCGTTGCGTAATGCGCGATCAGCTCGGCTGGACTGCCGTTGCGACATTCCTCGAACTTTTTGGTCAGCTCGCGCGCGACCGCCACCTCGCGGCCCGGCAGTTCCTCGTCAATCGCGCCGAGGGTAGCTGCCAACCGCGGCGCGGTTTCGTAGAATACCAAGGTGGCTTTGACTGAACCAAGCTCGTTCAACACCGCCCGGCGGGCCTTGTCTTTCGATGGCAAAAACCCGCCGAACAGGAACCGGTCGCTTGGCAACCCAGCCAGCGTCAACGCGACAATCGCGGCGCTTGGCCCCGGGACGCTGGTCACTGCAATTCCGCGCGTCCGGGCCGCCACCACCAATTGATAACCCGGATCGGAAATCAGCGGCGTCCCGGCATCGCTGACCAGTGCGAGCGGGGACATCGCCGCGATCCCGAGCAGATGTTCGCGGGTAGCATCGCTGGCGTGATCATCATACCGGATCAGTTTTTGCTTGAGCCCCAGATGGTGCAGCAGCTTGCCGGTGACGCGGGTGTCTTCACAGGCCACCGCAGCTACGCCACCAAGTATCGCCATCGCGCGCGCCGAAACATCGCCAAGATTGCCAATCGGCGTCGCAACAATATACAGCCCAGGTTCAAGCGGTGGTATCATGGCTGTGACCATGGACTGACCCGAGGGGAGCGACAAGGCATGTTCGAGCAACGATTGGGCCGGCGCAGGCTGCTGATGCTGGCCACGGTAAGCGTGCTGGCCGGATGCAAGGTCATTCCCAAGGGCCCGCGCGACATCCCCCCGCCAGCCGCGACGCCATCCGATGCCTTGCCCAAGGACCAGCAGCGCCAGCGGGTTGCGCTGCTGGTGCCGCTGACCGGACCGCAAGCCGCGTGGGGACAGTCGATTGCCAATGCCACGACGATGGCCTTGCTTGATACCAATGCCAAATCGATCCGCATCACGACTTATGATACCGCCGCCGGACCCGCTGCCGCGGCCAGCCGGGCGATGCAGGAAGGCAACAAGCTGATCCTGGGGCCGCTGCAAGGCAGCGACGTCCCCGCGGTCGCCGCGGTGGCGCGCGCTGCAAAAGTGCCGCTGATCACCTATTCAAGCGAAGGCGACATGGCCGCGCGCGATGTCTTCATGCTCGGCGCGAGCAGCAACAATGCGATCGAACGGGTGGTCGATTACGCACACTCGCGCGGGCTCAACCGCTTTGCGCTGCTGGCACCCAAAGGCAGTTATGGTGCGCGCGCGACCGCCGCCTACTCCGCGGCGGTCAAGGCAGCGGGCGGCACGCTGGTGACCAGCCAAAGCTATGACCGGTCGAACAGTTCGATTGTCAGCGCGGCTACCCGGCTGCGCACGCGCGGCGGCTATGACGCGGTGTTGATCGCGGATTCGGGTAAGTATGCCGCGCTGGCTGCGCCGCAGCTGAAATCGATCGGCGCGGCGGCGCCGCGCATCCTGGGGACCGAACTGTGGAGCGGCGAATTGATCGTGAGCAAAACCCCGGCGCTGCGCGGTGCGTGGTTCGCGGCAATTTCGGACGCGCGGTTTGCCCGCTTTGCTGAAAGTTACAAAGCGCGGTTCGGCACCGCCCCGTACCGGCTGGCCACGTTCGGTTACGATTCGGTGCTGCTGACCGTGCGGATTGCGCGCGACTGGCGCTATGGCTCGCCCTTCCCGGTGGCGCGGATGATTGACCGCGACGGGTTCCTTGGACTTGACGGGCCATTCCGGTTTGCCCCTGACGGCCTGGGCGAACGCGCGCTCGAAGTGCGCGAAGCGCGCGCCGGCGGGATCACCATCGTCAGCGCCGCGCCGGACAAATTCATGAACTGAGCGCTCCTCCGTGCCGGGGAGGAATTGTAACCCCGGCTTGCGCGGCGGAATCCCCAGCGCCTATAGCCGCTGTCATGTCCCAAGACCTGTTCGATAAAATGCCCGCAAACCCCGGCGAAACCTATGACGGCAACGCCATCGAGGTGCTGGAGGGGCTTGAGCCGGTGCGCCGCCGCCCCGGAATGTACATCGGCGGGACCGATGAACGCGCCTACCACCACCTTGCCGCCGAAGTGCTCGACAATGCGATGGACGAAGCGGTGGCGGGCTTTGCCAACCGGATCGAGGTCACGCTCGAGGACAGCAACCGGCTGACCATCATCGACAATGGCCGCGGCATCCCGGTTGACGAGCATCCAAAGTATCCAGGCAAATCCGCGCTCGAAGTGATCCTGACCACGTTGCATTCGGGCGGCAAGTTTTCGGGCAAAGCCTATGCAACCAGCGGGGGTTTGCACGGGGTCGGGGTGTCGGTGGTCAACGCATTGTCGAGCCTGACCCGAATTGAGGTGGCGCGCGCCAAGGAGTTGTACGCGCAGGAATTTTCGCGCGGGGCACCGCTCGGGCCACTGCAGCATCTGGGCAGCACCCCTAACCGGCGCGGCACCAGCGTAACTTTCATGCCCGATACCGAGATTTTCGGAGACGAGGCAAAGTTCAAGCCGGCGCGGCTATTCCGGCTGGTGCGCTCCAAGGCTTACTTGTTCGCCGGCGTCGAAATTCGCTGGAAGTGCGCGGGCGCGCTGGTCAGCGATGACGTACCGTCCGAAGCAGTGTTTCAGTTCCCGGGCGGACTGGCCGATCACCTGACCGAGCAGCTCGGCGCACGCGAATGTGTGACCACCCAGTTCTTCAAGGGCAGTCAGGACTTTCCCGGCGAGGAACAGGGCCGGGTCGAATGGGCGATCGCCTGGCCGCTGTGGTCTGACGGATCGTACAGCTATTACTGCAACACCATCCCCACCCCTGACGGCGGCACGCACGAGCAAGGCCTGCGTGCCGCGCTGACCAAGGGCATCCGGGGGTTTGCCGATCTGATCGGGCAGAAAAAAGCCAAGGACATCGCGCCCGAGGACGTGATCACCGGCAGCGAGGTGATGCTGTCGGTGTTCGTGCGCGATCCCCAGTTTCAAAGCCAGACCAAGGACCGGCTGACTAGCCCGGAAGCCGCGCGATTGGTGGAAAACGCAGTGCGCGATCACTTCGATCATTTCCTGTCGGACAACATGGAACGCGGCAAAGCGCTGCTCGGCGCGGTGCTTGAGCGGATGGATGAGCGGTTGCGGCGCAAGGCCGAGCGCGAGGTCAAGCGCAAGACCGCGACCAATTCGCGCAAGCTGCGGCTGCCCGGCAAGTTGACCGACTGTACCGGCGAAGGCGACCGCGAGACCGAGCTGTTCATTGTCGAAGGCGACAGCGCCGGGGGCAGCGCCAAACAGGCGCGCGACCGCAAAAGCCAGGCGATCCTGCCGATCCGCGGCAAGATCCTTAATGTGGCCAGCGCGACAATGGACAAAATCCGCGCCAATAACGAAATCGCCGACCTCAGCCTCGCGCTCGGCTGCGGCACCCGCAAAGACTGTAACGCCGACAACCTGCGCTATGACCGGGTGATCATCATGACCGATGCCGATGTCGACGGCGCGCATATCGCCACGCTGCTGATGACGTTTTTCTTTCAGGAAATGCCCGATATCGTCCGGCGCGGGCATCTGTATCTGGCGCAACCCCCGCTGTACCGGCTGACCAGCGGTAAAGAGAGCGCTTACGCCCGCGACGAGGAACACCGCACCGAACTGGAAGCGACCCAGTTCAAGGGCAAGAAGGTCGATGTCGGGCGCTTCAAGGGGCTTGGCGAAATGAACCCGGGGCAGTTGCGCGAAACCACCATGAACCCCGCCACCCGCAGCCTGCTGCGGATCACCCTGCCGCCCGAGTACGAAGGCCGCGCAGCGGTGAAGGATCTGGTCGACCGGCTGATGGGGCGTGACCCGGCGCAGCGCTTCATGTTCATCCAGAACCGCGCGGGGGAAGTCGATCGGGGGATGATCGATGCTTGAGGAGATGATTATTGAGTTTACCAGCACCGCTCATCTGACAAATTGAATTGCAACGATGCAAATCGACGGGAGGTAGCTACGTCGAATGACTAAGTGGGTAGATGCTTTGAAGCACCCAGCAGTGCTTGCTGTTCTTGCAGCCGGATTAGCCATTGTGGCCAATACCGCCGCTTCCTCTGCTGTGCAGCGGGGTGCTTTGGCACTCGCGGACAGGCAGGACAGGAGGGAGATAGCCCTTGAGTTGATGCGCTCCGACAGCCAAGAACAAGCAATCAAAAAACTAGACATCCTCGAAACTGCGGGCCTAGCGGTGGATTCCGGCGGAGAACTACGACGTGCAATCGGCAACACGAAAAGCATCTTCGTTTCCGTACCCGTGGCTGTTTCATGCGTTAAATCAGCAGATATTCCACATGCCCCACCCGCAACTGTTTTGACGGGAAACGCAACAAAGGACGTAAATGCGCTTGCAGCGACGGATTTGAGGCTCAGAGCATATGGGGGCATACTTCGTGCGCTCTTGGTTTCCTGCGAATTACCTGACAAATAGACCGAAGGCTCACGGCCTCCACCGTCACCACCTACCCTGAGCTTGCCGAAGGGCTATCCTTGTTCTTGAGGTCTAGCCTGAGGCACGAAGAAAAGTGCGACCGTTCGACAAGCTCAGTGAAAGCGGGCTTGGGTTTGAGTGGCGGGGCCATATGTATCAGGCGGGCGATAGCAAGCACCAGATCCCCCTTCCCGCCACGCAAATCCATGATATGATCGGCTTGCCATGACGGTCCTCGAAAACTTCATCGCCTTCGCCAGCGCGCTTCCTGCCGATCAGCGCGAGTCGGTTGAGCAATCGCTCGCCGCCTTGATGGAATCGTTGTCGGCCGAATTCGATTTCACGCCAACCGAGCTGGCGGAACTTGAACGCCGCATGGCAGAACCGGATCCGCAATTCTCCGATCCCGCAGACATTACCAAAATCTTCGGTAAGCCATTCCGAGCATGATGAAAGTCCGCTTTCGCAGACAAGCGGAAGCCGATCTAAGTGGCATCGTTGAATGGTTTGAGGATGTGGCTCCAGAAGCTGTCGCGAATATCCTTGCAGACATTTACCGCAGCATCGATCAGCTAATCGACTTCCCGCGATCGGGAACCAAAGTGCCTGGTCAGGGATTCCGACGGATCGTCACCCATCGGTACCACTTCAAGATTGCCTACGAAATTGGAGACAGCACCATCATAGTCGTGGGCATCTTCCGGTTTCAAAACCGAGATTCGTGACGCGGCTCGTCGCAGCAATCACCGTCCCACCTCTTCCGCCGAATAAACCTTCATCACCGGCGCACCCTCGGCCCAGCCTCTAAGCATCCGCACGAACTCGGCCGACGCTGGCACCGCGAAGTGCGTCGTCACCGCGGCCATGTCGGCCCATTCCTCGACAAAAACGATGCGCCTCGGATCTTCCGCGTCGATGTGGCAGTTGTGCGCGATGCAGCCGGGCTCAGCACGCGAGCGGGTTGAGTGTTCGACGCCTAGCTTCAATGCTGCATTGAAATGCTCAGGACGGATCGTGGCACTGCCGGTGATTATAATCATGGTGCCAATGTAACCATCCCTGGCTCACGAGCACCATATTTCGTTCATTGCGCCGACAGCAACCGGCGTTACCTTATTACATATAACTGGGGGACCATCACCATGCCGCGCTTGCCGCTTTTCGTTGCCGCTTCGCTGATCGCGCTGTCGGCTGCCGCTTCGGCCGAGACCGGGGTCGACATCACGATCTACGCTGACAATCAGGCGCTGGTGCAGGACGTCCGCACTGTGACTTTCAATGGTGGGCAGCAGCGGATCGAATTCAAGAACGTGTCAGCGCAAATCCGCGCAGAAACCGCCTCGCTGGTGGCGAGCGATATGCGGATAATCGAGCAGAACTTCGATTACGATCTGCTCAGCCCATCGAAGATCATGGAAAATGCGGTCGGTCAGACGATCACGCTGGTTCGCACCAACCCCGCCACCGGGGCTGAAACGCGCGAGCAGGCGCTCGTGCTGGCGGCCAACGGCGGGGTTGTGTTGCAGATCGGCAACCGGATCGAGGTGCTGCGCGACGATGGCCTGCCGGTGCGGGTAATCTTCGATCATATCCCGCCCAACATGCGCGCCGATCCGACGCTCTCGATCACTTTGCAGGGCAAGGCCGGGACGCGCGAAGCGGCGCTGCGCTATCTCACGCCCGGCCTCGGCTGGCGGGCGGACTACGTTGCGCTGTACGATGAGGGCAAGAGCACGATCGATGTGCAAGGCTGGGTCACGCTCACTAACAATTCGGGCACGACCTATGAAAATGCGCGCACCGTGCTGGTCGCTGGCAGCCCGCGGATGCTCAATCAGGGGTATCAGCGGCGCGGCTATCAGGGCGGCGACGATACGCTGGTCGAGGCGGGAACCGAGAGCGGCAGCCGCGAACGGCTCGGCGATTATTACCTCTACCCGCTGGGCGATCGCACAACGATCGGCAATTTGCAGACCAAGCAGGTCAGCTTCCTTGACGTCCACGGCGCTCCGGCCCAGCACGGCTACCAGCTCCGGCTCGGCTGGCTGCAAACCTCGGAAACGCCGATCAGCGCGGCGACGATGTACAGTTTCAGCAATTCGGCCAATGGCGGTCTGGGCGATCAGCTGCCGGCAGGTGTGGTGCGGTTCTACCTCAAGGACGCGCGCGGCCAAGCGCAGTTCATCGGCGAGCACGCGATCGGCCACACCCCGATGGGCTCCAAACTGGCGCTCAGCACCGGCGATGCGTTCGACGTAAAGATCAAGCCGGTGGTCGAACTCCGGACTAAAATCAATGATCGGCGCTGGCAGACCAAAATGAGCTACACCGTCAGCAACGCCCTGGCCAAGCCGGTGACGGTGCAGATCGTTCAAGGCGGTCTGTGGGGCGACACCAAGGTTGCCGCGGAAAGCCTGAAGAGCGAACGCCGCGACGCTGACAGCGTGGCGTGGAACGTCACCGTGCCGGCCAATGGGAAAACCGTGGTCACTGCCACTTTTGATTCGCGGTACTGAGGAGCACTGCCTTGCGCTGGCTTTGCCCCCTCTTGCTGGCTTTAGGTCCCGCATTACCCGCTTGTGCCGGTGACGTGACTGCGTCCGAGCCGAGCGATGTTGCAGTGACGATTTACCGCGATCCGGGGCGCAACGGCGGCTTGTTACAGCTCGGTTCGCTCGGCGGCTTCGCGGTGATTACCGAGACGCGGCAGGTGGTTATTCCCGCAGGACGCAGCCGGGTGCGGTTCGTCGGGGTGGTCGATGCGATCATCCCCGAAAGCGCGATCGTCACCGGCTTGCCCGGCGGGATCATCGAGAAAAATCGCGATGCCGCGTTACTTTCGCCCAGCGCCCTGATGCTTGCCGCGCGCGGCAAGGCAATCATGCTCAAGCGCACTAACGGCAAGACCGGCAAGCCCGAATTGGTCAGTGCCGAGATCGTTTCGGCGAGCGATCAGGGGGTAGTATTCCGCACCGATGCCGGCAACGAAGCGCTGCGCTGTTCGGGCATGGCCGAGAAGTTCCACTACGGGCTCGATGCCGAAGGACTCAGCGCACGGCCGACGCTGTCGGTCCAGACGCGCGCCTTGCGGCCGATCACCGCGACTGTCACGCTGACCTACATTGCCGAGCAGTTCGACTGGAGCGCAAATTACACCGCGCAGCTTAGCCCCGATGGCAAGACCGCCGATATCGGCGGGTGGATCACGCTCGCCAACGGCAATTCGGTCAGCCTCAGCAATGCTCGCACACAGATCGTCGCGGGCGGGCTCAACCGCGAGTATGTCCAGCGCTTCGTCAACAACCAGCCGCAAGTCATCGCCCGGTGCTGGCCGATGCAGCGCACCAGCGACATTCCGCGTAAACCCGATCGGCCCTACACGCTGGTTTCGCCCTATCTTCCGCAGATCCGTTCCGAATATGATGGCAATGCCGACAAGGCGGGCGCGATCATGGTGACCGCGATGCGCAGGGAGAGCCTGCAATATGCACCAGCGCCGGTTTCTGCGATGGCCGCCCCGCCGCCGCCGCCCGAACAACTCGGCGACCTCAAGCTCTATACCGTGCCCCAGCGTACCACCGTCGCCGCGATGCAGATGAAGCAGACCCGGCTGATCGAGCAGCCGGGGGTGCTGGTGGAATTCTACTACGCGGCCACGATCAATGCCACTTCGTACGGATCGTCCGAACAGATTTCTGGCATGCGGATGGTGCGCACACTGAACGACAAGGCGCACCACCTCGGCTTGCCGCTTCCCGCCGGATCGATCCTGTTTCAGCAGGACCAATTCGGCCGCTCGATGCTGGTCGGCGAGCCCTCCCTCGCCGACACTGCCGAGGACGAGAAGATTGAACTGCCGCTCGGCACGACCAGCGATCTGACGATCGCGCGCCGCACTTTGCGCCGCGATGGCAAATCGCAAGACGCCGAAGTCACAATCAGCAACGCCGGCAGCGCCGACGTAATGCTCGATCTGAAGGTGCCGCTGTACGGAGGTCAAAAGCTGACCAGCGCAGATCACTCGCACGAAAAGCGCAACGGCCAGCCGTTATTCATCCTCAAGGTGCCCGCCGGAGACAAACTGATCCTTCGTTTCAGCACCACCGAACAGTAATCAGGATACCGTTCACAAGTCGCTTGCCACGCCTGCGCTGCCGACTTATCGCGCTTAACCGAACGATTAAAGCGCATGAGGGAGCTCGCATGGCCCGGTTTGAAGGCACTGATGATTACGTCGCCACCGAAGATCTGAAAGTAGCGGTCAACGCCGCGGTGCTGCTGCGGCGGCCGCTTCTGGTCAAGGGCGAGCCCGGCACGGGCAAGACCGTGCTGGCGCACGAGATCGCCAAGGCGCTGGGGGCGCCGCTGATCGAATGGCATGTCAAAAGCACCACCAAAGCGCATCAGGGGCTGTATGAGTACGACGCGGTTGCCCGGCTGCGCGATGGCCAGCTCGGCGATGAGCGGGTCCACGATATTTCGAACTACATCAAGAGGGGCAAGTTGTGGGAGGCATTCACCTCGCCTGAATTGCCCGTTCTGCTGATCGACGAGATCGACAAGGCCGATATCGAGTTTCCCAACGATCTGCTGCAAGAGCTCGACCGGATGAGCTTCGACGTTTACGAAACGCACGAGACGATCACCGCCAAAGAGCGGCCGATCATGATCATCACCTCGAACAACGAGAAGGAACTGCCCGACGCTTTCCTGCGCCGGTGTTTCTTCCACTACATCAAGTTCCCCGACCGGGGCACGATGCAGGCGATCATCGACGTCCACTTCCCCGGTATTCAGAACACGCTGGTGAGCAAGGCGATGGACGTGTTTTACGAAGTGCGCGACGTGCCCGGGCTCAAGAAAAAGCCCAGCACTTCGGAGCTGCTCGACTGGCTCAAGCTGCTGCTCAACGAAGACATGCCGCTTGAAGTGCTGCAGAACAAGGACCCCACCAAGGCGATCCCGCCGCTGCATGGTGCGTTGCTCAAGAACGAGCAAGACGTGATGCTGTTCGAAAAACTGGCATTCATGGCGCGGCGGCAGAATTGACAGACCGCATTTCCTACCTGGCCGACGCATGTTAACGCGCTGGCGTGAGGATAAGGGCTGATTTGCGCGTCGATCGTAAATCGAAAGGTTACACCTGCTCAGTGGCGCTGTTGGGTTAATACACTGTAAAACAAGCAGAGTTATTCGATGGTCACAGTTTTTCGTGTGCCGTTTAGTGTTCCATGAACGAGCGTGAAGGCAAGATCAGATGTTCTTCAACTTCATCGATGAATTGCGCGAGGCCGGGATAAAGGCCAGCTTCAAGGAGCACCTGGTGCTTTTGGAAGCGCTGGAAAAGGACGTGATCGAGCAGACGCCCGAGGCGTTCTATTACCTGAGCCGCGCGGTATTCGTGAAGGACGAGGGCCTGCTCGATCGGTTTGACCAGGTGTTCAACAAGGTGTTCAAGGGGCTGCTAACCAATTACGGCCAGAACCCGGTCGAGATCCCTGAGGATTGGCTGAAGGCGGTTGCCGAGAAATTCCTCACCCCCGAGGAGATGGAGGCGATCAAGTCGCTCGGATCGTGGGACGAGATCATGGAGACGCTGAAAAAGCGGCTCGACGAACAGCAAAAGCGCCATCAAGGCGGGAATAAATGGGTCGGTACCGGCGGCACATCGCCGTATGGCAACGATGGTTACAACCCTGAAGGGGTGCGGATCGGCGGCGAGAGCAAGCATGGCCGCGCGCTGAAGGTTTGGGAAAAGCGCGAGTTCCAGAACCTCGACAACACGCGCGAGCTTGGCACCCGCAATATCAAGATCGCGCTGCGGCGGCTGCGGCGGTTCGCCCGTGAAGGTAACGCCGACGAACTCGATCTGGACGCAACCATCCGCGGCACCGCGCGGCAAGGCTGGCTCGATATCCACATGCGGCCCGAGCGGCACAATGCGGTCAAACTGCTGCTGTTCCTCGATGTCGGCGGATCGATGGATCCGTTCATCAAGCTGGTCGAGGAGCTGTTCAGCGCCGCAACCACCGAGTTCAAGAACCTGGAATTTTTCTACTTCCACAACTGCCTCTACGAAGGCGTGTGGAAGGACAACAAGCGGCGCTGGTCGGACCGGACTCAGACCTGGGATATACTCCACAAGTACGGCCACGATTACAAAGTGGTGTTCGTCGGCGATGCGGCCATGAGCCCCTATGAAATCACCCATCCGGGCGGTTCGGTCGAACATTTCAACGAGGAGCCCGGGACCGAATGGCTGCGCCGCGTCGCGCGGGTTTATCCCGCGACTGTCTGGCTCAACCCGGTGCCCGAAAAACAATGGAATTATTCGCAATCGACCAAAATGATCAAGGAGCTGGTCGGCGGTTCGATGTTTCCGCTGACGCTTGGCGGGCTCGATGATGCGATGCGCGAACTGACCCGCAAGAAACATTAGGCCGGACGCGCTCTGGCCGTGACGGCATCTGCGGGCTAAGGCGCGGCCATGGACCGACAACTCTTGATTATTTGCCTGCTGACCGCGGGTATTAACCTGATCGGCACGCTGGCTTATGCTGCGCGGATCGCCGGGGTGCGGACCCGGCGGATCGCAATGAGTTTTGCGCTGTTCAACATTCTGGTGCTCGTCAGCCGCACGTCGAATTCGTTTCTCGGGCCGTTTCTGGCCAAACGGATCGAGAACCGGATCGCCAGCGGCGGCGGCGATGCACTGTATGGCGATTTCCAGCTGGTGTTGCTTTCAGCCAGTCTGGCGGTCGCGGTGGGGATTTTGCTGGTGCCTACCGGGCAGCGGCTGTTTGCCCGTGCGATTGGCTATTTTCAGCTGCACCGCTCAACCGCCAAAATGGTGCTGCGCACCGCCAGCCCGACCGGCCTGCGCACCGTGCGCGAATCCATCCGGCGCCCGGCGATGGCACACGTGCGCGGACTGTTGCTCGACCGGGGGGTTGGCTGGGGGGTACTGATCGCCAACTGTCTGGCGCAGGCGCTCATTGTGGTTGGCGTGCTGGCCTCGCTTTACGCGGGCTATCTCAACCCCGAATACCGGGTCACTGCGTCGCAACTGTCAGCGGTTATCAACGGCTTCGCGACGATCCTGCTGTTCGCGCTGATCGATCCGCAGTTGTCAGTGATGACTGACGACGTGATCGATGGCCGGGTTCCCGAAGCCGTGTTCCGCCGGACTATCATCTGGATCAGCCTGAGCCGGTTGGCTGGCACGATATTGGCGCAGGCGCTGTTCCTTCCGGCCGCACGGCTGGTCGCAGTGATTGCCAATCACGTGTGACGATCAAGCTCGGCATGCAGGCGCGGGCCCAATTTCCAATAGAGTACCGCCGGGATCAGCCCCAAAAACGCCGCACCAAACAGCACGTACCGCACCGATTCATCGCCGTAAGCAGGTCGGAGCCAATCGGACAGCATGCCGAAAAACAGCGGGCCTAGCCCCAACCCGATCAGGTTCTGGCCGAACAGCAGGAAGGCGCTGGCGGTGGCGCGGTTACGCAAGGGCACGAGCCCTTGGGCCGATGAATAAACCGGGCCGTAATACAGCGAATTGAGCATTGTTGGCAGCATCAGGAGCAGCAGCGCCAGCCGCCAATCGGTCGCATAATAGGCAGATAATGCCAGCGGAACCGCCAGCGCCATGCCGATTGCCGGCGCCGTCACCACGTGCCGGCGGTTTATGCGGCCATAGCGATTGGCCAACCAACCGCCCAGCCATGTCCCGGCAATGCCCGCGACCCCGCCCCACAGGCCAAACCAAAAGCCGACTTCACCCGGGCTCAGGCCGTGGCTGCGCTGGAAGAAAATAGTCGTCCAGGTACTCTTGCCATAGGACAGAAATGAGCTGGCCGAAGCCGCGCACAACAACGTGACATAGGCCGGAGAACGGAGCAGTTGGCCGATCGCTTGAAACATCCCTTGTCCGTCGCCGGGCGCTGCAACCGGGCGGATAACCCGCGCAGTGTCCTTGATCAGAACCACAACCAGCAACGCCAGAACCACCCCTGGGAACCCCACAAGCATAAAGGCTTTGCGCCATCCCAGCGTATCGGCCAGCAAGCCGCCGATCATCATCCCCAACAGCGAGCCGATCGGAATGCCCAGCGCATAGAAAGCCATCGCTCCGGGGCGGCGTTCGGGCGGAACCCGGTCGGCAATCAGCGAATGCGCCGCCGGGGTGCAGCCAGCTTCGCCTACCCCCACGCCAATCCGCGCTAGCAGCAATTGGGTAAAGTTTTGCGCCAAGCCGCACAACGCAGTCATTACAGACCAAATCGCGACCGCAGCAGCAATCAGCCGGGCGCGATCGGTCAGAGGTTTGTCTGCATAACGGGCGATTGGCAGGCCCAGCACAGTGTAAAGCAACGCAAAGGCCAGGCCGGTCATCAAGCCCACTTGCGTATCGGACAGTCCCAGGTCTTTCCTGATCGGCTCGGCCAGAATATTGACGATCTGCCGATCAAGGAAATTGAAGATGTAAACCACCAGCAGCACCAGCAGCATAACCCGCGTCGAGCGGTTGAACGTGGCCGATGTCCCTGACGGTAAACTGTTATCCATTTGACATCTGATGCTAGTTTGCGTCGACGATTGCAAACAGCGTTTCTATCTGAGCGCGTTCGTCGGCTGAAAGTTCGGGCCGCCAGACGTCGAAGATCAGCACCAGCCGGTCCGCATCGCCGTGATTCCAAGCCTCGTGCTCAACGCTGTCGTCGAACACCAGCAGTTCACCGACGCGCCATTCGCGCTGCGCCGCACCGACCCTAAACCCGCAGCCAGGCGGCACGATCAGCGGCAAGTGACAGACCAGACGCGTGTTGATCATACCCATGTGCGCCGGAATTCTGGCGTGCGCGCGCAACAACGAGAACATGATCGACGGCGCCCGCGGCCCGATCCGGCACAGCGGAACCTTGCTGTCGAGCGTTGCGAAGGTCAGCGGCGCGCGCGCCACCCGTTCGGGGATCGGCTGGCCCTGGTCGGTCAAGTAGCACGTGCTCCAGTCCGCATTGCCCAACAACCCGTGCACATCGCCTTGTGGCCGCGCACTGGTCTGCTGGACATAAGGCAGAAAGTTCGCCGGGTCAGACAGCAAATGTTTTGCTTCGGCCAGGATCGGCGCAGTGTGTTGCTCCACATCAGCGCGCCACGGATCAGCGGCATGGTCGGCAAAGTCGATTTGCGGCAAATCGGGATAGAAATAGCTTTGCGGCATTTGCGGAAACTGGGTGAACACCGGATCTCGCGGGCGAAGGCCTTGCATGATTTCAAGTGACATCTGAAACCGTGGATGGCGGTTTGCGGGGGTAAGCCCCGCCGCGGCCAGACCGGCTTGGAGCATGTCGCCAAACCGCCGCTCAAGCCACATGGCGGCATCGCGCGCGCGCAGCAGTTCCCCCCGATCGATCGGCGTGCCCGCACCGGCCAGCTGCCCCACTGTGCCGTAAAACGCCGAAGCAGCGCGGTAATCGCTGGCCAACATGCGGTGATCGGCCTTGGCCAAGACCGCCAGTATGTCCGCGCGATCGGCCGCGATCCGCCGATCAGCTTCGGCCTCGTCAATCGGCGGACAGGGCTGATCGATCGCCATCTCAGTACCGCAGCAGTGGCCGCACGGTTTCGCGCCACGCGGTTTCGTCAGCTGCGGTCAACGCCTCCAGTTCAGCCGGCGTCGCTGCAGCATCATCGACCCATTCACGCAGGCCCGGTCCGCCGTTGATCACGTCGATTGCCAGTCGTTCGAACTCGTACTCATAGGGAAAGTCGCGCCACAGGGGGTAGCCTGGATTAAGCTGCCGGATCGCTTTGAACGCCAGCGCCTGCATCCGCCATGGCCGGAACGCACCATGATCGTAAAAATTGCCCTCGGCATGAACCATCAGCCCGCTGCACAACGCGCCGGCGTGCTTGTGGAAGGTCGGCGTGAACCACACTTCGCGCAACGCCGCGCCGGTTAGCCATTCAGGCGCCAATCGCCGCATCTGGCCAAGCACGGCGCGCGCATCGATATCGGGTGCACCAAGCAGTACTTCGAGCGGCCGGGTTGTGCCACGCGCTTCGGACAGCGTCGCGCCTTCCAGCATCACCGTGCCGGCATAAGCGCGCGCCATGTTGACATTGGCGGCATTCGGACTGGGGTTAATCCAGACCCGGCTGTCAGGCCAGCCAAACCCCGCGTCATCTGGCTCCCACCCAGTCATCTCAATCACGTGGTAATCGACGTCGAGTTTGAAATGATCGACGAACCATTGCCCCATTTCGCCCATCGTCAAGCCGTGGCGCATCGGCATCGGTCCTGCGCCGACGAAGCTTTCATGACCGGGCAGCAAGGTCAGCCCTTCGACCGGGCGGCCCGACGGATTGGGACGGTCAAGCACCCACACAGCTTTGCCGGTGCCCGCTGCCGCTTCAAGCAGATACAACAGCGTCGTCACAAAGGTATAGATCCGGCAGCCGAGGTCTTGCAGATCGAACAGGAACACATCGGCCGTGCTCATCATCTGTCCGCTGGGGCGGCGCACTTCGCCATACAGGCTGAACACCGGGATGTTGTAATGCGGATCGAGATCGTCAGGCGTCTCGACCATATTGTCCTGCTTGTC
>JANMBA010000469.1:0-14458 GCA_031360105.1 Novosphingobium sp. | reverse complement strand
ATTTGCTGACCAAGGGCCTGACCGCACTGACCATGACCGCAGCGAGCGTGCTGTTTCCGCCGGTTTGATCCAGACCGTTCCCAGCACCGGTTCGACCAACGCCGATCTTGCCGCGCGGCTGACCGGGCAGGAGCGCGTCGCTGAGGGCGACTGGCTGGTCGCTGATCGGCAAAGTGCGGGCAAGGGCCGCCAGGGCCGCACCTGGTTTGATGGCATTGGCAATTTCATGGGTTCAACCGTGGTCCGGCCCGCCCCGAATGATCCCGCGCCGGGCACACTCGCGCTGGTCGCTGGCTTGGCAGTGCTGGAGGCCGCCGCGCCGCTTGTGCCACCGCCGCATCTGCCGCAGTTAAAATGGCCGAATGACATCTTGATCGGCGGCGCCAAGCTGTGCGGGGTGCTGCTGGAGCGGGTGGGTGATGCGGTGGTGATCGGGATCGGGGTTAATCTGGCTGCGGCTCCGGCGGTTGAAGGCCGCGCGACGATCGCGTTGGCGCAGTTCGGCCCAGCGCCTGATCGCGATACCTTTGCCGCCGCGCTGGCCCGGCAGTTCGATCTGGAGCTGGAGCGCTGGCGCAGTTTCGGGCTGGAGCCACTGCTGCGCCGCTGGCAAGCCGCCGCGCACGCGATTGGCACTCCGCTGCTGCTGGGCGAACCGGGTAAAACTCCGCGGGCGGGAAGCTTTGCCGGGTTGGCCGCCGATGGAGCCTTGCAACTGCGGCTCGCAGACGGCACCACCCGCACCGTTCACGCGGGCGAAATCCGCTTAGTTGAGGGAGCCGGGCATGTTGCTCGCAGTCGATAACGGCAACACCAATGTCAAATTCGCGCTGGTCGATGGCGCGGGCGAAATCGTGCAGCGCTGGAGCATCGCTACCGACGTGCGGCGCACGGCCGATGAATACGCCGTCTGGCTGGACCAGTTGCTGCGGATGGAAGGCTATGCGCGCGGCGATGTCAGTGCGGTGCTGATCGCCACGGTGGTGCCGCGCGCGCTGCATAACCTGCAAGTGCTCTCGCAGAAATACTTCGGCGTGGAGGCGCTGATCGCGGGGCGTCCGCCGGTTGAATGGGGCATCGCGCTGAAGGTGGACGAGCCGCGCGCGTTGGGTGCAGACCGCGCGGTCAACGCGATTGCGGCGCAAGCGCTGGAAAGCGGTGACAAGATCGTGATTAGCTTTGGCACGGCGACCACTTTCGATCATATCGGCGCCGACGGAGCCTATCTGGGCGGCAGTATCGCCACCGGGGTCAGCCTGTCGCTCGATGCACTCTACGAAGCGGCGGCCATGTTGCCGCGGATCGCCATCGAACCACCGCCCACCGCCAGCGTCATCGGACGCGATACGGTCGGGCAAATGCAGATCGGGATTTACTGGGGCTATGTTAGCATGATTGAAGGAATGTTGGCGCGGATGAAGGCCGAGATCGGCCGCCCGGTCAAAGTGATCGCCACTGGGGGGCTGGCCCCGCTATTCGAGCAACACGCCAGCTTGTTTGACCGGATCGACCCAGACCTGACCTTGCGTGGGCTCGGGCGGCTTTATGCCAACAACTTCGGACCAGCGGCATGAGCAAGAATTTGAATCATAAGCCCGGCAAGGAATTGCTGTTTCTGGCGCTCGGCGGATCGGGCGAGATTGGCATGAACGTCAATCTCTATGGCTGCGACGGCAAATGGCTGATGGTCGATCTGGGGATGACCTTCGGCGCCAATGAATACCCTGGCACCGAACTGGTCTTCGCCGATCTTGATTTCATCGAGGAACGCAAGGCTGACCTGCTTGGGATTGTGTTGACTCACGCGCACGAGGACCACATCGGCGCGGTGCCCTATTTCGCCCAGGAACTGGGCGTGCCGCTCTACGCCACCCCGTTCACCGCCGCGCTGGTGACGGACAAATTGGAAGAAGCCGGGATTGCGCGCGAAACCAAACTGAACGTGATAGATCACCTTGATGCGTTTCAAATCGGGCCATTCAGCATCCGCTACGTCCCGCTGGCGCACTCGATTGCCGAGGGCAATGCGCTGGTGATCGAGACGCCCTATGGGCGGATCTTCCACACCGGCGACTGGAAGCTGGACGATGCGCCGCTGGTCGGAACCCCGGCGACCACCGCCGAGCTGACCGCGATTGGTGATGAAGGTGTGCTCGCGCTGGTGTGCGATTCGACCAATGTGTTCAACCCCGAAGCCTCCGGCTCAGAAGGCATGGTGCGCGATGCGCTGCTGGCCGAAGTGGCGCTCCACAAGGGCAAGCGCGTGCTGGTCACGACCTTTGCCTCCAACGTGGCGCGGCTGCAAACGCTGGGCGAGGTGGCCGACGCGACCAAGCGGCGGCTGTGCGTGGCCGGGCGTTCGCTCGACCGGATCATCCGCACCGCCAAGGCTTGCGGTTACCTACGCAAATTCCCCGAGCTGGTTGATTTCGCCACCGCGATGGCCTTGCCGCGTGGTGAAGTGCTGATCCTGGCGACCGGCGGGCAGGGCGAGGCGCGCGCGGCGCTGTCACGAGTGGCCGAGGAAAACCACCAGATTGCGCTGTCGGCAGGCGACGTGGTGCTGTTCTCCAGCCGTCAGATCCCTGGTAACGAAGTGGCGATCGGGCGGATCCAGAACCGCTTGGCCGCGCGCGATATTACGATCGTGACTGACCGGCAGAGCGAGATCCACGTCTCAGGCCACCCCGGCCGGCCCGAACTCGAAGCGCTGTACAGCTGGATCCGGCCGCAAATTCTGCTCCCGGTGCATGGCGAAATGCGGCACATGAAGGAACAGGCCCGGCTCGGCAAGGCGCGCGGAATTCCGCAGAACGTGGTGCAGGGCAATGGTGATCTGGTACGGCTCGCACCGGGCAAACCCGGCAAGATTGCGCAAGTCCGCAACGGGCGCTTGATCCTCGATGGCGACATTATTTCGCCAGCGGGTGGTGAAGCCATCGCAATGCGCCGCCGGCTTGCGCAGAACGGTCTGGTGATCGTACTGCTGGCCGGGAAAGGCCATGTGCAGATTGAATCATTAGGTCTGCCGCTCGAAGAAGATCACGACGATTTTGTCAGCGAAGCGCAGCAAGATGTCGTCAAGGCGCTGGCCAAAATGAAAAGCGGCCAGCGGCAGGACCGCGAGGCAGTGTTAGAGACCGCTCGCCTTGCTGCCCGCCGCACCGCGCAGCGCTGGTGCGGCAAAAAGCCGCAAGTGCGCGTTATCCTGAGCGAGGTTTAAGCGATGCGGTGGAATGCGGCCTTGGCGATCTATGTGCTGTTCTGGGTGTTGGCGGCATTTCTGGTCATGCCGTTCGGGCTGCGCACGCACGACGATGATCAGGCCGAACTGGTGCCCGGGCAGGTCAGCAGCGCGCCGGTAAACTTCGCGCCCAAGACGGTTGCATGGCGCGCTACGGCGCTGTCACTGGTGATGTTCGGCCTTTATTACGCCAACTATGTCCATGGCTGGGTGACCGTTGACAGCATCGACATCACGCAGTGGCTCGGCCGCAAACCAGCTTAATTGCGCAGTCGTTCAATCGCTTGCGCCAGCGCAACGTAAAGCTTGCCCATATCCGAAGACAGTAGCGTCACCCCCAGCGCGTGGCCATCGCGGGTTGAGAGCAATTGCCGCAGCATCGCTTCGAAATCGTGGATGTAGCGGGCGACGTGATCGCGGAAATCGCGGTCCGCTTCGTACAGCTGCGCCACCGCCTTGGCTTCGGGCGCATCGAGCAGGCGCACCGCCCGGCGGGTGAAGATACCGCGATCCCCTTTGAGATAGGCCGCCCAGGCGGTGTCGGTCACGTCGCTGTCGAGCGCGCGGGCAATGTCGATCGCGTTGGAATTCAGGCTTTCGGTGATCAGTGCCACGCGCCGCGCAAAGTCATGATCGACCTGTTCCTCGGCGCGGCTGCGGGCGTGGGCCACGCGGCGTTCGAGGTTACCAGCGAGATCATCGACCTTGGCTAGCTGATCGCGCAATTGCACTGCCGCTTCGCGGCTCGCGCTGGCGGCCTTGGCTGAAGCAGCTTCCAGCTGTCCAGCGATCTGCGCCGCGCGTTCGCGCAGCGCCGTATCGATTGCGGCGCCGCTTTCCTCGCCAATCCGCGCAGCCAACGAGGTAATTGAGTGCGCGCTCATTGCTTCGATTCCCGACACCGCTTCGCGCGCTGCGCCGCTCAGTTGCTCGATCGATTGCGTCAGGTTGCCTTGCGCAAGTTCGGCCAAGGATAGTGATTCGGTGCGGATGGCAGCCAGCGATTGCTGCAATTCCGCCAGACTGGTGCCGTGCTGCGAATGGCTTTGCGCGATCTGGCTCTGCAAGACGGCGATCTGGTCGATGGTGCCCGCCAAAGCTTCGCGGCTGCGCCCGGTATGCGCCAGCAAAGTTTCGCCGCGCAAGGCGGCTTCGCCCGACAGCGCGTGAACCGAGCGGACCCGTTCTTCGATTTTTTGCAGCCGCCCTTCGCTGGTGGTCATGGCTGCGGGCAGATTTTCGCTGGTGTGCTGGACGCTGGCCTGAATCAATTCGAGCAGCCGCACCGCATTATCAGTGAGCACCGCCACTGCACTGTCCGTCCCGGCAATCGCTGCGCTGCTGGCGCTTAGCCGCTCGGTAATCGCCGCCACATTGGCGCTTAGCCTGCCTTCGACATCGCCGCCTTGCGCTGCGATTGCGGCGATCTGCTCCGAAAATGCAGCCAGTTGCTCGCCAATCTCGCCCTGGCGCGTTTGCAGCCCTGCGAGATGTTCGTACTGGGCACTGCGCTGATTTGCCGCGGCATCGTCCAGCGCGGACATTTGCCCAATCAGCCGGCTGACAAACTGCTCATGCCGCGCATCGAAATCGGTCCGGCGCTGGTCGAGTTCGGCGGCGAACCGCTGATCTCGTTCGGCCAATCGCTCATCGACCAGTGCTGCTTCGTCGGTCAACTCAGCGAGCCGCACGCGGGCCGATTCCATCGCCTTACGGTCAATTTCACCAACCTGCGCGATGGCCCCGCGCAAATCGACTTCAAGTGCCGCAATCGCCTTTTTCCATGTCTCCAATGCACCGCTTTCGCCTTCGCGCAGCGACCGCACCAACGCAGAGCTTTCATCGCGCACCGCCGCGAGCCGCGCACGGAGCGAAGTCAGGCTATCGGCCTCTTGCTGATCGAGTGAACCACGGACCCCGGCCAGTTCCGTATCCAGCGCGGCGGCGCGGCTGCGGATCGCGGCCAGCGCCTCAACCTCTTGCGCATCCAGCTTCGCGCGAACTTCATCGCCGCCGTCATTGAGCGCAGCAAAGCGCTGCTGCGCAATCTCACCCAATTGGTCGGTCTGGCGGGTGAATTCGGAGATTGTTTCATCGACCAGACTGCGCAGGATCAGCACTTGCCGCTCGCTCGCCTGACCGAATTCATTCAGCTTTTTGAACCCGCTGATCAGATCATCCAGCTGCGCATGGGCTGCGCGCCCGGCGGTGCCGATATTGTTGGTCACGTCCTTGGCCGAGCTGGCGATCACCGGCAGCTGGCTGCGCAATTTTTCCATGTTTTCGAGCGCAGCACTGCTGACATCGCCGATCGCGTCGATCCGGGTGCCATTGTCATGGATCAGGCTGACCAGCCGTTCGGCATGCTGCGACAAGCGCTCGGTCGCGACCCGACCGAGCGAATCGATATCGCGCGATTGTGCCGCGATGAATTCGCGGGCGAGGCTAAGTTCGCGGTTAATTGTGGTCAGCCGGGCCTCAAGCTTGCTCGCCTCATCGCCAAGCAGCCGGGCAGTTTCACCAAAGCGCAGCGCTTCCCGGCGGCTGTTGCGCATAGTCAGCAACCACACCACCGCGATCAGCACCACCGGCATCGCCCAATCGCGCAGCCAGCCAGTCCACTGGATCAGGCCGCCCCCAGCGCGCATCGCTTCAAGGTTTGCGACGATATAGGCCACGGTCCAACCGATAACTGCGGTAATGGCGAGCGAGCGGGCGATCATCGCACCCCAGTTCCGCGTGGGTTGTGCGGACGGTTCTTCCCACCAATCATCGGCCGCCGGGGTTTGCTCAATGGCGCTTTCGCTAAGTTCGAGCAGATCAAGCGCACCGGGCGAGGATGGCTCAATGGCGGCGATGGTTCCCCTGTTCATCACAGCTGTTTACCATGATTAGTCTGTGGATAAACCCCGGTTTAACTACTCGCTGTTATAAGCGTGAAATGGCTTACGAGGCAGGTTCCCTTGATGCGACGATCGCGGCGGCAGCGGGAGCTGATCCCGAGCTGTTTCGTGAACTGCGTCAAGCCTTTAGCGATAGCGTCGCGCGCCAACTCGATCTCTTGCGGCGCTCGCGCTGCGATGGCAACTGGCAGATGGCCGCGCTGCGGCTGAAGGGCGTTGCGGCCAGTTTCCATGCCGAGCACCTGCTGCTCCTGGCTGAGGAAGCGGCAGCCGGGGCCCCGGGTGATCCCAGCGTGCTACGCCGGATTCAGCTGTTTCTCGACGAGTTTTCAGCAGCTTGAGCGTTTAGCCGGGGCGGTCTGACTGCAACCGCTTGGCACTGCGCGCTGGCTCCCCTAAAAGCGCTAACCCTTACCCCGAATATGCGGAGACAATCGCTGCGGGTCGCCTTGTTATCTTTGCTTGAACCTGCTGCCGAAGGCCAGATTCCGCGGGCCTTTCTGCGCGTCGGCGGACTGTCAGTGGCGCGTCAGCAATTGGGGATTGCGCTGGCGCTCAATTGCGAGCGGATCATCTGTCTTGCGTCGTCGATCACTGCCGATATTGTGCGGCTGCAGCACCTGGCCGAAGCGCGCGGCGCTCAGTTTCACGTTGTTTCGGGGCCGCGTCCGCTGCTTGGCCTAATCACTGCCAACGATGAAGTGATTGCGCTGGCCGATGGCTTGTTCGGATCGACCGCCGAGGCGGTTGATTTGCTTTCAGAGGGCCAGGCGGTGTTGGTTCAGCCGATCGAACAAGGCCTCGCTGCTGGATTTGAGCGGATCGATCTCAACCATGCGGCGGCGGGTGCAATCCGCATTCCCGGGCGATTGGTCGAGCAGATTGCCGCTTTGCCGGTCGATTGCGACCCCGTCTCGGCGTTGCAGCGGATCGCTCTGCAAGCCGGTGTGCGGCAGCGTCCAATCCCGACGCCCGGGCAAGATGGGCTGTTCTGGACGCTCGTCCGCAGCGATGCCGAAGCTCACACGATCGAACCGCAATGGATCCGTCAGCGCACGCGCGATACGGTCCCGCTGGGTCCGGCGCGCGGGCTGGCGTTGGTGGCGGTACGCAGTTTCGGACCGGCGCTGTTGCATGCTGGCACCGGCGCGCAGGTGCTGGTCATTGCGGCAGTCGCGGCGGCCTTGCTGGCGCTTGGCGCGGGCTGGTTCGGCTTGCCGGAGCTGGGGCTGGGGCTGATCGCGCTGGGCTGGGTGCTGCGGGAATGTGCGGCTTTGTTGGCCCGGATTGAGCAGGATGTGCCCAAGCAGCGGGGCGGTATTGGCAGCCTAGCCGCCTATGGTTGGGCCATCGATGGTGTGATTGTGCTGCTGCTGGGCTGGGGCGCCGGAACCGAACCCGGGCATTCATGGCTTGATCAGATGTTCCCGCCGTTCATGCTGATTGCGCAATTGCGGATCGTGGCGGCGATCCACGATGGGCGGTGGGGTGCCTGGCTGACTGATCGAAGTTTTCTGTCGTTGGCGTTGCTGGCCGCTTTGCTGGGGCGGATCGGCAGCGAGGCCGCGCACGGCGGCGCGGTAGTGGCAGCCATCGCCGCTTTGGCTCTGCTCGCGGCTAAATCGCGGCTAACGCGAGCTTAACCAAGCAGTGCTATGGCACGGGGCATGAACCAGAATACTGCCCCGCTGGAATTGGCCGAAAACGTCGAAATCGGTTTGCGCGATGAATTGCTGCACGGTGATGCGTTGATCGGCACAATTGCGCCAATCTTGCGCCATTTGCTCGCCAATGATGAGCATTCAGTGTTCAGCGATGAGATTATCGCGCGGGTGCGTGGGATGTTGGGCGATATCGCGCGCCAGCTGCTGAACGAACTGGCCGTCGCAGCGGGAAGCCCTGATGACCGCGATCACGCGCCTGAGCGAATTGCCCAAATGGTTGAGAGTTTGGTCGGCCACGCCGGCTTTTTGGCGCATATCCACGCTCTGGCGCTCGAATGGCAGCTGACCGAACGGATGCAGGCGCGGTTAGCGCTCGATTCGGTGCTCGCGCCGTTGCTGCAAGCATTGATTGCCTCGAGCGACGCAGGGGTCGCTTCCAGCGCGATGGCGTTGCTGGCGGCGCAAGCGCGGTTTGCAACCAGCCAGCGGCGGATGCAGTTGCCGCTGGGCGAATTGCCCGGTGACCTCGTGCACACTGCGCTGCTGGTGCTGCGCGGCCAGGCCGGCGATGATGCTGACAGTCAGGCAGCAGCGGTTCAGGCCGAGCAAGCGCTGCGCGGCCGGTTTGATGAAAGCCGCAGCCGATTGGGGCTGATTGCGCGGATTGTGACGGGTATGGGCGGCGGCGCAACCGCAGCGCTGTCAATCACTCACGCTGGTGTGGGCATATTCCTGAGCGCCTTGGCGCTCGCCTCGGGGCAAGACCGCGATATGGCAGTGCTGGCCACCAATGAAGGGCAATTGGCGCGGCTCGCGCTGGCGCTGCGCACTTCGGGTCTCAAGCCGCAAGCGATCGAAGAGCAATTTGTCGCGCTGCACCCCGAAGTGGCGTTGCCAGACGGGTTTGAACAATTGAGCAGCGATCAGGCGGCGGCGTTGCTGGCCCGGTCGGCCAGCTTTCCGGGCGGCTGAACGGGCATGAGCGAAACGGGTTCGGTCTTGGCGCTTGCCGCCAGCGACGCCGCTGACCAGCTGGTCAGCGCGTCCGAGCCGCTTGCCGGGCTACAACTGGCATGCGGCGGCACTTTGCCCGGCGCTATCGCTATTCCAGCGTTGCACGAATTGGTCGCCAAAGCGCGCAGCTATGGCCTCAAACTCGCCCGCGCCATTCGCGCACATGACGGCCGCGAAATGATCACCGCCTGGCTGGAAGTTGAACCGTCAGGTGATGGCGGCTGTACGATCCGGGTCACCAGCTGGCAGGGCCGCCCCCTTGCCCCTGAAGACCCGGCAGCGATCAGCGAGCACCGCGCAGCGATTGACCGGACTCTGGCCGAATTGACCGCGCAGCTCGATGCCAGCCAAGCTGTGCGCAGCGTAGAAACGGGCGCGCCCGATCTGGCTGACCTGGCCGCCGCGATGCAGTCCGGGACCGGACGCCCATGGACCGATTTTATCGAAATCGACGGAGCCGCGCACGAACAACCGATGCATTGGCGGCTGCTTGACGGGGCTAACGTCAAGATCGCGGGATCGGATCGCGGCTGGCGCGCCAACCTGTTGCCGCAGCAAATGCCCGGTGGCAGCCCGCTCGGGTTTGAACTGTGCCTGACTGCTGAAATCCCGCTCTTGGCTACGCTTGAAGCGCCGCCGCCAAGCGTCGTCCTGCCCAGCAACAGCCAAGGCCTCGTCGGCCGTGATATCGCGCCGGTGCTGCGCCAGCCAATCGCGCGAATCATCGCCAATGCCGAGACGATCCGCACCAAAATGGCCGGGCCGCTGGCCGAGGAATACAGCCAGTACGCCGCCGATATTGCCTCCGCCGGGCAACATTTGCTCGCGCTGGTCGAGGATCTAGCCGATCTTGAAGTGGTTGAGGCTGAGCAATTCAATACTGCGCCTGACCGGATTGATCTGGCCGACGTGGCCCGGCGCGCGGCTGGCATTCTGGGGGTGCGCGCGCAGGAGCGCGGGATCACCATCGATGCGCCCAAGCTGGGTGAGCATTTGCCCGCCATCGCTGAATTCCGCCGGGTACTGCAAGTCATGCTCAATCTGGTCGGCAATGCGATCCGCTATTCGCCGGATAATTCGCAGGTCTGGATCAGGCTTGAAGACGCGGGCGGCCGCGCGCGGCTGATTGTCGCCGATCAAGGGCCGGGCCTGTCAGAAGCTCAGCAGCTCAAGGTGTTCGAGAAGTTCGAGCGTCTGGGCCGCAGCGGCGAAGATGGCGGATCGGGCCTTGGCCTCTATATCTCACGCCGATTGGCGCGCGCGATGGGCGGCGATCTGCAAGTCGAAAGCGCGCCCGG
Organism: Novosphingobium sp.; assembly: GCA_031360105.1. GTDB lineage: Bacteria > Pseudomonadota > Alphaproteobacteria > Sphingomonadales > Sphingomonadaceae > Novosphingobium. The sequence continues at coordinate 4,335 of JANMBA010000469.1, read as the reverse complement.
GCAGGGCGCGCGGTTTATTCTCGACGTGCCGGCCGACCTACTGGCGTTAGCGCCGACTACGGCGCAGCAGCACGATCACGAGCAGCCCAACCGCAGCTAGAATTGCGCCGTTATACGCCCACTGGCGATCAGCCAGCATGAAGCTACTGGCAGGCCACATGATTAGGCCAAGGCCCTGTCCGATCCACAGCAGCCCCATCAGCACCGCCAGGACCGCGATCACCATGATCAACATCCGCACTACGCCCATCAAATATCTCCCGCCCCGAGCACCCACGCGTGCCGCCTGGTGCAGGGTGTCGGCGATTGTTCAGCGCTTGTCGAGCGAAACGTAATCGCGCGCCGTCGGCCCGGTATAAAGCTGGCGCGGGCGGCCGATCTTCTGGCCGGGGTCCGAAATCATCTCGTTCCACTGCGCTACCCAGCCGGCCGTGCGCGCCAAAGCGAACAAGGCGGTGAACATCGTGGTCGGGAAGCCGATCGCCGACAGCACCACACCTGAGTAAAAATCGACGTTCGGGAAGAGCTTTTTCTCGATGAAGTAAGGGTCGTTCAGCGCCATTTCCTCAAGCTGCAAGGCCACTTCAAACACCGGATCGGAAACCTTGAGTTCGGTGAACAATTCGCGCACCGTCGCTTGCATCACGGTCGCGCGCGGATCGTAGTTTTTGTAAACGCGGTGACCAAAACCCATCAGCCGGAACGGATCGTTTTTGTCCTTCGCGCGCGCGATAAAGTGCGGGATGCGGTCAGGCGTGCCAATCTCATGCAGCATGTTGAGCGCGGCCTCGTTGGCGCCGCCATGCGCTGGACCCCACAGACAGGCGATCCCCGCTGCCACACACGCAAACGGATTGGCGCCCGACGAACCGGCGAGCCGCACAGTCGAGGTTGAGGCGTTCTGTTCGTGGTCGGCATGCAGGATAAAAATCCGGTCAAGCGCGCGTTCTACAATCGGGTTGACCACATAAGGCTCAGCCGGAACGCCAAACGTCATGCGCAGAAAATTGCCGGTGTAGCTGAGCGAATTGTCTGGATAGACAAACGGCTGACCGACCGAATATTTGTACGCCATCGCCGCAATTGTCGGCATCTTGGCAATCAAGCGGTGCGAGCTGATCCGGCGGTGAACCGGGTCGGCAATATCGGTTGAATCGTGGTAAAACGCCGAGAGCGCGCCAACCACACCGCACATGATCGCCATCGGGTGCGCATCACGCCGGAATCCTCGGTAAAATGTCGAAAGCTGTTCGTGCAGCATGGTGTGACGGGTGATCGTGCGCGAAAATTCGTCCAGCCCAGCCTGGTCCGGCAGCTCGCCGTTCAGCATCAGGTAGCAAACTTCCATGAAGCTGGAATCTTCGGCCAGTTGCCCAATCGGATAACCGCGGTGCAGCAGCACGCCTTCGTCGCCATCGATATAGGTCAGCGCGCTTTCGCAGCTGGCGGTCGAGGTGAACCCGGGATCATATGTGAACATGCCGGTCTGGGCATAGAGCTTACGGATATCGATCACATCGGGACCGACCGTTCCCGATACAACCGGAAACGCGTGTTCTTCATTCCCCGCGATCAGCCTGGCGTCGTTGCTCACCTGCTATACTCCTTAAGCTGCCCGGACCCAGCTGAACGTCTGCGCCGGGGCTGCCCTTTGCCCCAGGATCGCGTCCCACGCCAGCCATTCCGGCGATTGATATTTACTCAGGGGAGGAGACCAACCGGTTAGCATTACCATAAGGGTCTGCGCCAGTCATTCTGCGCCCGCCGCGCCGGGGAACACTTGCCATCGCGCCCCCCTTCCTGTCAGATATCCACCATGACCAGCGATGCCACTTCCTTGGTGCCGATGGGCAGCACTACGCCGGATGGCGCTGCATTGCAGCATAAACCTTGGCGCAAGCTTTCAGACTTGTCCAGCGGACTTGCGCACACCGAAGAATTCCTGGCCGCGTCGCGGTTTGAACTGGCCCCGTGGCTGGTTGTGGGGTTTGCCGCCGGTATCGCCGCGTGGTTTGCGGCAGGCAATGTTTGGCAGTGGCTGGGGGTGATTGCGCTGGCGCTGGGGGGTGCAATTGGTGCGGCAGCCGCGTTGCAGGCGGACGGGCCATATCCGTACTTGCGGCGCAGTGTGCTGCTGGCGGGGCTGGTCGTGGCACTCGGATGCAGTTTTGTGTGGACCAAGTCAGCGCTGGTCGGGACCACGCCGCTGGCCCGGCCCACCGTGACATGGCTGACCGGACGCTTGCTGGCGCGCGAGGAACAGCCCGCGCAACAGCGCGTGCGGCTGCGGCTGGCAACGCGCGATCCGGCCAACGGTCAGCCGATGCTGGTGCGGGTCAATCTCGATACTGCCAACGACCGACCGGAGCTGGTTGAAGGCGCGGTCGTGCGGCTACGCGCGCGGCTGGTTCCGCCGGCTCCGCCGATGCTGCCCGGCGGCTATGACTTTGCCCGGGCGGCGTGGTTTTCAGGGATCACCGCGACTGGATCAGTGCTGGGCGCAGTGACGGTGATCAGTCCAGGCGCGCAAGACAGCGCACTGCGGCGGCTGCAACGCAGTTTGTCGCACCACGTCCGCGAAAACCTTGCTGGGTCACCCGGCGCGCTCGCAGCAGCATTTGCGAGCGGGGATCGCGGCGCGATTGCCCCCGCTGACGAGGACGCGATGCGTGACGCTGGCCTCACGCATTTGCTGTCGATCAGCGGATTGCACGTCAGCGCAGTGATCGCGGCCGCCTATTTCATTGCACTGCGCTTGCTGGCGCTGTTCCCGTGGCTCGCGTTGCGGGTCCGCGTGCCGATCATGGCGGCGGGGGCCGGGGCTTTGGCCGGGATTGGCTACACGCTGCTGACCGGCGCGGAGGTGCCGACCATCCGGTCGTGCATTGCCGCGGTACTGGTGATGCTCGCGCTGGTGCTGGGGCGAGAGCCGCTGTCGATGCGGATGATTGCCGTGGCAGCGCTGCTGGTCCTGCTGGTCTGGCCCGAAGCGGTGGTCAGCCCGGGCTTTCAGATGAGCTTCGCCTCGGTGATCGCGATTGTGGCGCTGCACAGCGCGGCCCCGCTGCGCGCCTACAACGCGCCGCGCGAAGAGCCGCTGTGGGCGCGCTGGTCGCGGCAACTGGCGATGCTGCTGCTGACCGGGGTGGTGATCGAACTGGCGCTGATGCCGATCGGGCTGTTCCACTTTCACCGCGCGGGGGTGTACGGCGCGCTGGCCAATGTGATCGCGATCCCGCTCACCACGCTGGCTTCGATGCCGCTGATTGCGCTTGCGCTGCTGTTCGATGCGGTCGGGGTGGGGGCACCGTTCTGGTGGCTTGCGGGTAAATCACTCGAACTGCTGCTGGCACTGGCGCACTGGACCGCCGCGATGCCCGGCGCGGTGACGATGATGCCAGCCATGGGGCAGGGGGCCTTTGCGCTGTTTGTGATTGGCGGGCTGTGGCTGGCGCTGTGGCGCGGCCGGGTTCGGCTGTTTGGTCTGGCCCCGGCCTTGCTGGGATTAGTGCTGCTGGCACACGTGCGCGCGCCCGATCTGCTTGTTTCGGGCGATGGCCGGCATGTTGGGATCACGGGTGAGGCGGCGGACGAGTTGCTGGTATTACGCGCCAGCCGCAGCGACTACACCCGCGACAATTTGACCGAGACGGCGGGAATGGCGGGCGAACTGCGGCTGCTCGATAATTGGCCGGGCGCGCGATGCAATCCAGATTTCTGCGCGATCACGCTGCGCCGCGGCGCGCGCGATTGGCAAGTGTTGATGGCGCGCAGTTCGGCCCTGGTGTCCGAACGGGCCTTGGCTGCAGCGTGTGAGCGAGCCGATATCGTGGTGTCCGAGCGTTACCTGCCGCGCTCGTGCCGCCCGCGCTGGCTTAAGGCAGACCGCGATTTGCTCCAGCGTAGCGGCGGACTAACGGTTGACCTGACCGACCAACGGATCGAAACCGTTGCCGAGGGTGAGGGCGCACATGGCTGGTGGAACCCGCCCGATCGCTTGCCGCGCCGGTTAAAAGTGCCGCAGCCCAGCGAGAGCGCAGATGCCGACGCGGCCAGTGCGGTGGCTGGGCCCGGCAGGCTAACGGCAACCGAGCCGGGTGCAACGCAGGCCGTGCCACCCGATCAGTGATAGCGGCGCAGCAATCCGGCGAGCTTGCCCTGGACCACCACTTCGCGCGGATCATAAAGCTGTGGTTCGTAAGCCGAATTGGCGGGATCAAGCCGCACCCGGCCAGCTTCGCGGCGCAGATATTTGAGCGTGGCTTCCTCTCCGCGGATCAAGGCCACGACAATTTCACCGTCGCGGGCGGTATCAGTGCGGCGGATCAACGCATA
>JANMBA010000394.1:0-4369 GCA_031360105.1 Novosphingobium sp. | reverse complement strand
ATCGTGCTTGAAGTTGATAGCGACAAGCGCCGGATCAGCCTGGGTCTCAAGCAGGCGGCGCAGAACCCGTGGGATGCTTTCGCTGATAAGTTCCCGGTCGGCGCGATTGTGGAAGGCGAAGTCAAGAACGCCACCGAATTCGGCCTGTTCATCGGGCTCGATGGCGATGTCGATGGCATGGTCCACATGTCGGATATCGCTTGGGGCATCTCGGGCGAAGACGCGTTGGCGCTGCACCGCAAGGGCGAGCAAGTCTCGGCTATCGTGCTCGACGTCGATGTTGAGAAGGAGCGCATTTCGCTCGGCATGAAGCAGCTTGAAAAGGGCGCTCCGGCGGCCGGCGTGGCGGTTTCATCAGGCGGCGGGCTCAAGAAGAACGATGTGGTTACGGTCACCATTCTGGAAGTGCGCGACGGCGGCCTCGAAGTGCAGGCCGGCGACGATGGTGCCACCGGCTTCATCAAGCGCAGCGACCTTGGCCGCGACCGCGACGAGCAGCGTCCTGACCGGTTCCAGGTCGGACAAAAGCTCGATGCCATGGTCACCGGGTTCGATCGCTCGAAAAAGCCCAACTTCTCGGTCAAGGCGCGTCAGCTCCACGAAGAGAAGGAAGCCGTGGAACAGTACGGTTCGTCGGACGCCGGCGCTTCGCTGGGCGACATTCTGGGCGCCGCACTGAAGGCCAAGAAGGACTGAACCTTCGCGCGCTAGTTTAGCCAGACAACGGCCCGTCCGGAGCGATCCGGGCGGGCCGTTGCATTGGGACAAAGAAGTTACGGCGGCGGCAGGCCTTGTCATTTGCAATGGACCCGCCGATTGGGGCTGTAAGCGCAATGGGCGCGCAGGGGGCGGCGGCAGATGATGACATTCCTGCAACTGCGCTGGCTGGGCCGCACTCGGGTCCGCGCCTATTCGATCATCCTTGCGCTGGTTTCGGCGATCAGCATGATCTGGATGTTCCAGCGTGCGATGGGCCCCGATGGCAGCGACTTTCAGGCCTTCTGGTCAGCCGGTCGGCTGGTATTGAGCGGAGCCGCAGCGGGGGCCTATGATCCGGCAGTGATCGCGGGCGTACAAGCCAAGGCCGGGCTGCGCGATGTGTTCGCCTTCGTCAATCCGCCGCCGCTGCTGCTGGCGGTCTGGCCGCTCGGTCTGCTGGAATACCCGGCCGCCTGGCCTGCCTGGGTGGCTGCGACCTACTGCGTATGGCTCCTCGTTACCCGCCGCCTCGCACCCGAACTTACCTGGCCGATCGCTGCATTTCCCGGCGCGCTGGTTGCCGCATGGCACGCGCAAACCGGGTTTTTCACCAGCATCTTTCAGGCACTGGCGGCAGTGTGGCTGCGCGAGTGGCCGTTCTGCGCCGGGCTGAGCATCGGAGTGTTAATCGTCAAGCCGCAGCTCGCACTGCTGTTTCCCGTCGCGCTGCTGGCCGCGCGGCTGTGGCGAGTGATCGCCGGAGCTGCGGTTTCGGTGGCCGGCTTGCTGCTGCTGTCATGGGTCTTGCTCGGCACAGAGACGATGCTGGCTTATCCCAAGAGCTGGGCAGTCAGCGATTATCTGCTGCGGACCGGCTCAGACACATTCTTTCTGCGTCAATCGACGCTTTACGCCATGGTCCGCGTGGCGGCGGGGCATGGTACCGCGCTGGCAGTGCAAGCCGCCGCCACGCTTGCCATGGCCGCGCTGGTCTGGCGCAGCTGGGCGCGGCCGGGGGCTTATGAGGGCAAGCTGGCGTTGCTGTTTGCCGCCACTCCGCTCGCCACCCCATACCTGTTCAGCTATGATTTGCCGTTCCTGATCATTCCGTTGTGCTGGTTGGTCCGCGCGCATCGCAGCGCCGCGCTGGGTAACTGGGAACGGCCGGTGCTGCTGGCGCTGTACCTGTCCCCGCTAGTGGCGCGGGCGATGGCTTTGCCGGCCGGCCTCAATCCCATGCCGCTGGTGCTACTAGTGCTGGTCGGGCTGATCTGGTGGCGGCTCGAGCAGCCAGACGCGCAGACCGCCGCTTAATCCGGCGGCCTTTTGCTTTGGCGCAATCACGCTAAGGTGCCGCGAGGAGAGACCAATGCTGCAAGTCCATCAATTCGCCTGCCTGTCCGACAATTACGGCTTTTTGCTGCACGATCCCGGCAGTCAGGAAACCGCCTGCATCGATACCCCCGACGCCGACGCCTATCTGCGCGAGGCCAAGGCCAAGGGCTGGCAGATCACCCAGATCTGGAACACCCATTGGCACCCCGATCATGCGGGGGGGAACGCTGCGATCAAGGCTGCGACTGGCTGTACCGTTACCGGCCCGGCCGAAGTCGAGAAGCTCGGCACCGCGCCTGACCGGGTGGCGGTAGCAGGCGACACAGTTTCGCTTGGAGCTTTCACTGCACAGGTAATCGACGTCTCAGGCCACACCAATGGCCACATCGCCTTCCACGTGCCCGAAGCTGAACTGGCGTTCGTTGGCGACGCGGTGTTCGCGCTGGGCTGCGGTCGGATGTTCGAGGGCCAGCCCGATCAATTCTGGGCCAGCCTGAGCCGGATCAAGGCGCTGCCACCTGCAACGCTGCTGTATTGCGCGCACGAATACACCGCCTCGAATGCGCGGTTTGCGCTGTACGCCGATCCCGAAAATGCCGAATTGCAGGAATACGCCGCGCAAATCGCCAAGCTGCGCGCGGCGGGCACCCCGACTGTGCCGACCACGCTGGGCCGCGAACTTGCCACCAACCCGTTCCTGCGCGCTGACGAACCTGCGCTGGCGGCCCGCTGGGGCGGCGGCGATGCGGTGGCTACCTTTGCAGCGCTCAGGGCGGCGAAGGATAGTTTTTGATTCCAATCCACCTCCGTTCGTGTCGAGCGAAGCCGAGCCATGTCGCGCAGGTGTCTCGACTTTGCGCGACACGAACGGATTTTGGGAATTGTTTTGAATGAAGGCGCTAACTGTCCAGGCCCTGTCCCCCGATCTGTCTGGAGTAGAACTGATCGAAGTCGCGGCGCCGGTTTGCGGCGGCGGCGAGGTGCTGGTCCACATCCGTGCAGTCTCCCTCAACTTCCCTGACTTGCTGATGACCAGAGGCGCGTATCAACTCAAGCCGCCGCTACCGTTTGTGCTGGGGCTGGAATTCGCTGGTGAGGTAGTCGCGGCTGATCCCGATAGCTCGCTTCGGCCCGGCGACCGGGTGTACGGCGGCAAACAGACCGGATGCTTTGCCGAGCAGGTTTGCGTGTCCGCAGCCGCATTGCGGCTGATCCCGGCGGGGATGGACTTCGCCGCAGCCGCCGCGTTCGGGGCGGCCTACAGCACTGCTTACACTGCACTTGTCGAGCTAGGCGGGCTGACCGCAGGCCAATGGGTGCTCGTCCACGGCGCGAGCGGCGGGGTAGGTCTGGCGGCTTGCGATCTGGCCAAAGCGTTGGGCGCGAAGGTCATCGCGGCGAGCGGCAGTGCGGATAAATTCACGGCGCTCCAAGCGGCTTGCGCGCCCGATGCGGTGCTGCTCGCTACTGGCATGTTCCGCGCGGCGGTGGCTGAGATCACCGGCGGCGTGCTGTGCGATCTGGTTTACGATCCCGTCGGCGGCGATGTGTTCGATGAAAGCACGCGCTGTGTGGCGTTTGGCGGAAAGCTGCTGGTGGTCGGGTTTGCGAGCGGGCGGATCGCCGACGTCTCGACCAACATCCCGCTGATCAAAGGCTTTTCCCTAGTCGGTGTGCGTGCGGGCGAATATGCCCGGCGGTTTCCGGCTCGCGGCGCTGCCATCCGCGATGCGTTGCGGGATATGGCGGCGGCCGGCCAGATCACCCCGCAGATCGACCGCGTGCTGCCGCTCAGCCGCTGGCGCGAAGGGTTCGAGGCGATGGCCGCGCGGCAAGTGGTGGGCAAGGTGGTGCTTGAACCCTAATCCCCCCGGCACGGGGAGGGAGACCAGCGCAGCTGGTGGAGGGGTACGCGCGAGCGGTTCGAGACAAGTCTTCGCGAAGCGCTCAGCCCTTCCTTACCACGAACGGATTCTGGCAATTTTTCCGTTTGTCCTGAGGAGGTAGCGACGCCGGCGGCAGAGCGGACGGCTCGAAGGATCAGATGAAAGAAGGGCGGCCCTTTGGACCGCCCCTTCCCCCTCTCCAAGCTTTCAGATTTCGTTACAGGCCGGCAATCGCTGCATCGACCAGGCTCTTGTCAGCCTTGGCGTCGTGGTTCTCGGCAATCAGCCCGCGCGCGGCCAGTGTTGCGGCGTTTGCGGCCGTGGCGCGAACATCGGCCAGCGCCGTGCGTTCGGCTGCGCCGATCTTGTCCTGCGCCATCTTTTCGCGCCGCGCTATCAAAGCGGTGGTTTGCGTCTGTGCCGAGGCCATAATCGCCTCAGCTTCATGT
>JANMBA010000377.1:0-1730 GCA_031360105.1 Novosphingobium sp. | reverse complement strand
GCACCGCGAGGCCGTATTCCGCCTGGTGCGCGGGTCGATATGTGACAGCGATGCGGCGCTTGACGTGACGCAGGAAGCGTTCATCGCCGCTTTTGCTGCGCTCAAAAGCTATGATGGCACACGTTCCTTCAAAACTTGGGTGTCCCGGATCGCGATCAACAAGTGCCGCGATTGGGCGCGGCGGCGCGCGGTGCGGCGGTTCTTTTCGTTTGCTTTGCCGATCGAGGCGGCAGCGAAGATTGCCGACGAAACCATTGCCGCCGATCAGCAGCTTGCGGACCGTGCCGAACTCGCCCGAGTAAGGGAGGCGATCACCAAATTGCCGATGACTATCCGCGAGCCGTTGGTCCTGCGCACCATCCAAGGGCTGTCGCAGGCCGAAACCGCGCAGCTGCTGGGTATCAGTGAAAAGGCGGTTGAAACCCGGCTTTATCGGGCACGCAACAAATTGACTGAATTTCTGAGGGATTGAGCGGCGGCACGCGTATGATAGGCAAACCATTGTCGGACAGCCCTTATGATCGTTTCCCCAGTTTCGAGGCGCACCCTGCTGCGCGGTGCCGTGCTTGCTGGCGGCGGGCTCACCCTCGCGCCGCTGTTTCCCGCTTGGGCGCGCAGCGGATCGATGGGCCTGAACGCCGCATCGCAAGTTTTGACTGGCGAGAATATCGGCCTGACCATCGGCCATGCGCCCTTCAGCGTGGGCGGAAAGATGGGTCATGCCTGCACCGTTAACGGCACCGTGCCTGGCCCGATAATCCGGTTGAAAGAAGGCCAAATGGTTCGCCTTGCCGTCACCAATTCTCTCAAGGAGGATTCTTCGATTCACTGGCATGGCATATTGCTGCCTTTCCAGATGGACGGCGTTCCCGGTGTCAGCTTTCCCGGGATCAAGCCTGGCGAAACCTACAATTACGAATTCGAGGTCAAACAATCTGGCACCTATTGGTATCACAGCCATTCCGGGATGCAGGAAGCCATGGGCCAGTATGGCGCTATCGTCATCGACCCCGCCGGGCCCGATCCTGTCGCCTACGACCGCGAGCATGTGATCGTGCTGTCCGACTGGAGCTTCATGGACCCGATGGAGCAGCTCCGGAAATTGAAGGCGATGGGCGGCTATTTCAATCACAACAGGCAGACACTCGCGGGGTTGGCTCAAGGTAAGGATCAGTCGCAAGCCGACCGCGCGATGTGGGGCAAAATGCGGATGGACCCGACCGACATTTCCGACGTCAATGGATCGACTTACACTTATCTGATCAACGGACACGGCCCTCAGGAGAACTGGACAGGGCTTTTTGCTGCAGGTGAGCGGGTGCGGCTGCGAATTATCAACGCTTCGGCCATGACGAACTTCAATTTTCGTCTTCCGGGTCTGCCCATGACTGTCGTTGCCGCCGACGGTCAGCACGTCCAACCGTTCGAAACCGATGAATTCCAGATTGCGATTGCCGAAACCTACGATGTCATCGTCCAGCCAAAGCATGACATGGCATATGCTCTGATCGCTGAGTCCATCGACCGTTCGGGCCAATGCCGCGCGACGCTCGCCCCGCGCATGGGGATGGTCGCTGCCATGCCCGCCATCCGTGAACGCCCGCTGCTCACCATGAAGGACATGGGCATGGGCGATATGAATATGTCTGGTGGTGGGGATCATTCCGCACACGATCCGGCTGCGCCCGCGACGGATTCGATGGCAGGAATGGATATGAGCGGCGGCTCGA
>JANMBA010000364.1:0-4844 GCA_031360105.1 Novosphingobium sp. | reverse complement strand
CCGCGATAGAGCCACGGGGTCTTGGGAGCGTTGCTGACTTTTACGGCACTGGCGGGCGCACGCTGCTTGCCAGTCGCCGCCGCCGCATCGAGCGCAGGCGCAGCGAGCAGAGCCAGGGCGGGAACAACGAAGGCGAACAAGCGCTGAGCGCGGGTTTTAAGGTGCATAAGAAGCAGACTATAGGCAGCGCGAATGTGACTGACCAGTGAATAACCGCGCGTTTGCGCCATTGGAGCCAAGGATCGCTTGGCTGCCCCCAAGCACATCCTCCCGCCGCTGCCCTTGACCACGGGGGGCAGCGTCCTACATGCATTTCATCATGTTCATTGAAACCGAATTGACGCCCAACCCGGCGACCATCAAGTTCCTGCCCGGCGAAGCAGTAATGCCCGCTGGCACGCGCGATTTTCCCGATGAGGAAAGTGCCTCCGCCTCGCCGCTGGCAGCGGCGCTGTTCGATCTGGGCGATGTCACCGGCGTATTTTACGGGCGCGATTTCGTGTCGGTTACCGCCGGGCCGGGCAGCGACTGGAGTCAGCTTAAACCCCAGGTTGTTGCGCTGCTGCTCGATCATTTCGTCGCTGGCATGCCGCTGTTTTCTGGCCCCGATGCTTCAGGGATCAGCGTCCCCGCCGACGATGATCTGATCGCCGACGATCCAGCCGATGCCGAGGTGATCGATCAGATCAAGGAATTGATCGAGGAAAGGGTCCGCCCGGCGGTGGCCAACGACGGCGGCGATATCATCTATCGCGGGTTTCGCGATGGAGTGGTCTATCTGACCATGCAGGGCGCCTGCGCCGGGTGTCCCTCATCGTCGGCCACGCTCAAGCACGGGATCGAGTCGCTGCTCAAGCACTACGTCCCCGAAGTGGTGGAAGTGCGCGCCGCCTGATCCCCGTTTTAACTGCCGGAGAATTTGATGTCGTTGCCCCTGCCCGCTGCTTCGCTCGATCAGCTGTTCCGCACCGCGCGGACTTACAACGGTTATCTTGATCAGCCGGTCGAAACCGATCAGCTGAACGCGATCTGGGACTTGATGAAGCTGGCCCCGACCTCGGCCAACCAGCTGCCCGCGCGGTTGGTGTGGTGCACTTCGCAGGAAGCCAAGGACAAGCTGGCGGCCTGCGCCCTGCCGTCCAATGGTGACAAGATCAAAGCCGCGCCGGTCACCGTGATCGTGGCGATGGATCTGCAATTTCACGAGCAGCTGCCGTGGCTGTTTCCGCACGCCGATGCCAAGGCGTGGTTCACCGGCAATGATGCGCTGCGCGAAAAGTCCGCGTTCCTCAACACCACCCTGCAGGGGGCCTATTTCATCATGGCGGCGCGCGCGCTGGGGCTGGATACCGGGCCGATGACCGGGTTTTCGAACGATGTGGTCGATGCGGCATTCTTTGCCGATAGCCCGGATTACAAATCGGTCATGCTCTCGACGCTGGGTTACGGCGATCCCGCCAGCATCTTCGATCGCAGCCCGCGCCCTGACTTCGACGCTTTCAATCGCATCGCCTGACGCGCTATCGCAGTTCGCATGAGACTGCTGGTGATCGAATGCGCGACCGAATGCTGTTCGGTTGCCCTGTTTGAACAGGATACACTCCTAGGCGGCACCGCGCTGGTGCTGGGGCGCGGGCATGCCGAAGCCTTGGTGCCGATGATCGCCGCCCTGCCTGGCAAGGGTGAGGCCGCACGGATCGCGGTATCGCTTGGCCCCGGCAGCTTTACCGGATTGCGGGTTGGGCTGGCGGCGGCGCGTGCGCTGGCGCTGGCGTGGCGGGCCGAGCTGCGCGGGTATCCTACGCAAGCGCTGGTCGCGGCCATGGCACGGGGCCAACTTGGCGCAATCCCGGTCAGCGTCGCGATGAGCGGCGGGCACGGCGAATGGTTCCTGGGCGAATTTGGTGCGGATGGAGCGGCGCTGACCCCGGCGCGCTCGCTGAACCCCGCCGCCGCCGCACTTGCCGCGCAGGCTGAACTGGTTGCCGGTTCGCAGGCCGCCGCGCTGGTGGCCGCGCGCGGGTTCGGCCAAGCGCTGACGATCCTGCCCGATGCCCGTCAGCTGCTGCTGCTGGATCCAACTGTGCTCAGCCCGGTAGTGCAACTTCAATATGGCCGCCCCCCAGATGCCCGCCTACCCGCAGCTGCGCCATGATCGTGCCGCTCGACGATCTTGACCGGATCATGGCGGTGATGGCCGCAGCGTTCGATCCCGAATTTGGCGAGGCGTGGAATCGCCGCCAGGTGGAAGACGCGCTGGTGATCGGCAATTGCCATTATGGTTTGGCATTTGCAGCACAAGACTGCGCCGGGTTCTTTCTTTCGCGGACGGGCGCCGACGAAGAAGAACTGCTGCTGCTCGCGGTGACCCCGGCGCAACGCGGCTGCGGCCACGGCGCGATGCTGCTCGAACAGTTTCTTGGTGGCGCGCGCGGACGCGGCGCAACCCGAGCGCTGCTTGAGATGCGCGAAGGTAATCCAGCGGAAAAACTTTATCTCCGCCGCCAATTTGTTCGGATTGGCTGCCGCCCTAACTACTATCGCGGAACAAATGGCGTGCGAATCAATGCATTGACCTTTGCTTGCGAACTGGGTCCGATGACCGGCTAACCGCAACACCGCACCAAAACCGCACAAATTTGTTTAAATCGGCTGCTAACAAACTTGTCTGCTGGACAAAAAGGTTTTAGCCAGCAACCGGCCGAAAACATTCGGCAGTCTTGGGTCGTTATATCGAAAGGAATTGGTCATGGATGCAACCCATGCCGATGTGAATGAAATGCTTATCACGCTGACATCAGATATTGTCGCCGCGCATGTGAGCAACAACAATGTCGCAGTCGAAGACGTCACCGCGCTGATTACCAACGTCTATGGCGCTTTGGCCGGACTGGGCCAGCCGGTTATCGTCGAAGAAAAAATGCCCGAACCGGCAGTTTCGATTCGTGCTTCGATAAAGCCAGACTACGTGGTTTGCTTGGAAGACGGCAAGAAGCTGAAGATGCTCAAGCGGCATTTGATGACGCACTATAACTTGACCCCGGATCAGTATCGCGCGCGCTGGAATCTGCCCGCCGATTATCCGATGGTCGCTCCTAACTACGCCGAAAAGCGCCGTGAACTCGCCAAAAAGATCGGCCTTGGACGCAAGCCCGGGGTAAAGCGCGGACGTAAAAAAACCGTTGCCTGATCGATCGGGTCAGGACCTACCAGCCAATCGGTTGTAGAATCGCCCCGCTGATCTATGATCGGCGGGGTTATTCGTTTTGAGGTTATCCGCTGCCGTGCACCAACCAATCGATATCGAAGCGCTCTGCGCTGAACGCGGCTTGCGGATTACCGATCAGCGCCGGGTGATCGCACGGGTTTTGTCCGAAGCCGAGGACCACCCCGATGTGGAAAACCTATATAAGCGCGCTGTTGCAATCGACCCGCGGATTTCGATTGCCACGGTTTACCGCACCGTGCGGCTGTTCGAAGAAGCCGGGATCCTTGATCGCCATGATTTCGGCGATGGCCGCGCCCGCTATGAAGCTGCCCCGGAAGCGCATCATGATCATCTGATCGATGTGGAGAGCGGAAAGGTCATCGAATTCGTCGATCCCGAACTCGAAGCACTGCAACGCCAGATTGCCGAACGACTGGGCTACCGGCTGGTCGATCATCGGATGGAACTGTTCGGCGTGCGGCTTGAGCGTGAGAATTAAAGCCCGATGCCCGCTGCACTGACCATGCCGCGCACGCTCCAGCTGGCTGAGTGGATACGGGTCAGCTCGCGAATTTTCGCCATGGCCGCGCTGCTGCTGTTCTGCATCCCATTCTATTACCTGTGCCGCCTGCTCGGCCAATCCAACCCTGCCCCCCGCCTGTTCCTGAACGGGGTGACCGCGCTGGCCGGAGTTACAGTAACTACGCGCGGAAAGTGTGCCAGTGCGCCAGTCTTCCTGATCGCCAACCACGTCAGCTGGATCGATATTGCGGCGCTCAGCAAGATCACCGGCTGCGCCTTTGTCGGACACGATGGCCTCGCGGCCATGCCGCTGCTCAAATGGCTGTGCAAGATGAACAACACCGTCTTTGTGGCGCGCCATGACCGCGCGAGCGTGGCCGGTCAAATCGAAGCGGTGCGCGCAGCGACTTCGCAGATGCACAGATTGACGATCTTTCCCGAAGGCACCACCAGCGACGGCACCGGCCTGCTCCCGTTCAAAAGCTCGCTGCTGTCGGCGTTCGAGCCGCTGCCAGCGCGGATTTCGGTCCAGCCGGTGCTGTTTGGCTACGGCGCCGAAGCGGCAGACATTGCCTGGATTGGCGAAGAACATGGCCTCGACAATTTCCTGCGCATCCTCGCACGCCGCAAGCCGGTGCAGCTCGTAATCCATTTCCTGCCACCATTGCATGGCGCGGCGCTGGACAGCCGCAAGACAATCGCTGCGGCAGCCCGCGCGGCGGTCATGCGCGAATTGACCTCCTAAGCGACTTGCCCAGGGAAACTCTGGTGTCTTCCCCGCCTATCGCCATTGATTCGCCTGAAGCGATCCGCCGCGCCAGTATGGGTGAGCCATTGCCGATCGACCTGCTCGGCTGGTGGCGGATCTATGCCCGTTCCGCCATGCTGCTGGCAGCGCTGATCGTGATAGTTCCGTTGCATTATCTGTTTCGCCTGGTGAAGTACGGCTCACCTTTCCCAATGGTGTTTCTAAGAATTGCCACCCGCGCGATTGGCGGGCGAGTCAGGGTGCATGGGGTGCCGCTGCGGCGCGATGTGTTCTTCATGCCCAACCACGTTTCGTGGTTCGATATCCCGGTGCTCGGCGGTATCACTGGATCGGCCTTCGTCGCTC
>JANMBA010000329.1:0-6963 GCA_031360105.1 Novosphingobium sp. | reverse complement strand
ACCCCTTGCCACCAGGTCGAGACCGCCGGATTGGCCAGTAGCTCGCCCTTCATCCGCTCAACTCGGCTGCGCAGCTCAGGATCGCTGCGCAGGTCGGTGGCGAGCTTGGCCAGACCTTCTTCGATCTTGCCGCGCAGCGGATGATCCGGAGTGACGATCACTTCGGCGAGCAATTTGTACAAGCCATCGAGCACCGAGGTGGCCAGCGTTTCATCAAGGCCGGTCCAGCGCAGCACGGCATTGGCGCGGCGGTGGATCAGATCGCGGACCAGCTCTTCGTTGTCTTCCAGCGTCAGCCCGGTCCAGCGGACCAGCGAATCGATCACCGCGAGATGCCGCCGGTCGGCAATGGCGGTTTCGACCAGCTGGCCCAGCAGCGGCGCGATCTCCAGCTTGCCGAGCTGACGCACCAGTCCGCCGCGGACTTGGCCGCCCAGCCGTTCAGGATCGAGTGATTCGAGCACTTGCGCCAGCAGTTCAGCCGCCCCGGCGCGAATCCGCCCGCCGCCCGTTTCGCGCGGATCAGCCAGCCAGCCGCCCGCCGCCGCTGCGATATTGGTGGCGTGGAGCCGCCGCGCCACCACTTGCGGGGTGAGGAAATTCTCTTGCAGAAACGCCGCCATGGTATCGGCGATGCGGTCCTTGTTTTCCGGGATGATCGCAGTGTGCGGGATCGGGATGCCGAGCGGGTGACGGAACAGCGCGGTGACCGCGAACCAATCAGCCATGCCGCCGATCATCCCGGCCTCGGCAAAGGCCAGCACATAGCCCCAGGCTGGATGAACCGTGTGGAAGTGCCGCGCAACCACGAACAGCGCCGCCATCGCCACCAGCATCCCGGTGGCAAACAGCCGCATCCGGCGGGCCCGATCGGGCGGGGGCGGCGCGGTACGCACAGGCCGCAACCGGAGGCGGCGCGCAGTCACTCGGCGGGGAATGCCTCGGGCAAGCGGCCGTGCGGCGGCAGCGGCGCGGTACCCTGATCGGCTTCGTTACTGTTCAGCAGCTTGCGGCTTAGCCACGGCCCCAGCCGTTTCTCGATCCCGTCAGCCAGGCTGAACCCGGCCGGCACGATCAGCAAGGTCAGCAGCGTTGAGAGGATCAGCCCGCCGATCACCACGGTGCCCATCGGTGCGCGCCAGGCACCATCGCCGCCAATCGACAGCGCGGTAGGCACCATCCCGGCGGTCATCGCCACAGTCGTCATCACGATTGGCTGCGCGCGTTTGTGCCCAGCTTCGATGATCGCGGCGAACTTGTCCGCCCCGGTCGACATTTCCTCGATCGCAAAATCGATCAGCAGGATCGAATTCTTGGCAACGATCCCGAACAGCATCAGGATCCCGATAAACACCGGCATCGAAATCGGCTGACCGACGATCAGCAGCAGCAACAGCCCGCCCAGCGGCGCGAGGAACAGCGAGCCCATATTGACCAACGGCGAGACGAACCGGTGATAAAGCAGCACCAGCACCGAGAACACCAGCAGTACCCCGGCAAGCAGCGCCTTGGTGAAGTTGCTGAGCAGTTCCTGAAGGATCTTGTCATTGCCAATCGGCGCGTTCGACACGCCGGTCGGCAGCTTTTCCATCACGGGCAATTTGTTGATCAGCGTCATGGCGTTGCCCTGCAGCACATCGGGGGCAAGATCCGCGCCGACAAATACCCGGCGGTTCTGATTGTAACGCTGGATGCTGACCGGCCCCGACCCGAAGCTGATATCGGCCACCGTTGCCAGCGGCACCGAGCCGCCGGTAGTGGTCGGCACCGGCATGTTGCGCAGCGTTGCGATATTGCGCCGCGAATCTTCCGACAAACGCACCCGAATGGGAATCTGCCGGTCAGTCAGCGAAAATTTGGCCGCGTTCTGATCGATATCGCCAATCGTGGCGATCCGGATGGTCTGGCTGAGCGCAGCAGTAGTGACCCCCAGCGATGCCGCCAGATCAAGCCGCGGTTTAATGATCACTTCGGGGCGGCGCATATCGGCGGCGATCCGCGGCGCGACCAATTCCTTCAGACCGCGCATCTGCTCAACCAATTGGTTGGCGGTCTGCTCAAGCAATTCAGAATTGCTGCCCGACAGCATGATCGAGATCGGCCGACCGGTGCCACCGCCGCCGCCGCCCGGACCACTGAGATCCTGGAACGAAACCCGCGCGTCGGGCACGGTTTGTAACAGCGGGGTCAGCTCGCGGCTGAGCTCCTGGCTGCTCAGTTTGCGATCAGGCTTGAGCGTAACGAACAACCGGGCGTTGCCCTCGCGAATCCGCTCGAGCGCGTGATCGACCTCGGGCCGCTTCGAAACGATTGCCGCGACTTGATCGGCAATCTGTTCGGTCTGCGCCAAAGTGGTGCCGGGAACCGTCTCGATATTGATCAGCGCAAAATCTGAATTTACGTCGGGGAACGGCTGGAGCGGGATCATCGTAAACAGGGCCATTGTCAGGCCCAGCGAGCCGAGTCCGATTCCGACCATCCAAACCCGGTGATCCTTAAGCCGCGCCTGATACCGCGCGCCCATGTAGGCATACCATTGCCCGAGCCGGCCCCGGTTCAGCCCGATGAGCAGGCCGAGCACCTTGCGCACCAGCCAGGCGCCCAGCAGCCCGCTGGTCAACGCCGCGATCAGAGTGAGCAAAATCAGGGTCTTTTTCCAGCCAAACAGCGTCAACTTGAGCGCCCCGATCAGCTTGAATGCGCCCATAAACCCGGCCGCGAACGTGCCCATTATCAGCACCACTGCAATGGTTCCGACAATGTAGGCCAATGGCGAGCCGCGCACGGCCGTCAGCCGCGCCCGGATCGCTTTGGCTGCGGCCGAATCGAGCGACCAATGCAACACGCGCAGGTAGCGCTCCATCCACTTGCCCGAGGCATGTTCGGCGTGGCCGTGTGATTTGAGGAAATAGGCAGCGACCATCGGTGTGATCATCCGCGCCACCGCCAGACTGACCAACACCGAGATCACCACGGTCAGCCCGAAATTGCGGAAGAACTGCCCCGAAACGCCCGGCATCAGGCCGACCGGCAGGAACACCGCGACAATCGAGAAAGTAGTCGCCACCACCGCCAGTCCGATTTCATCAGCCGCATCGATCGAGGCCTGATAAGCGCTTTTGCCCATGCGCATATGGCGCACGATATTTTCAATCTCGACGATCGCGTCATCAACCAGCACCCCCGCCACCAAGCCCAGCGCGAGCAATGACAAGCCATTGAGTGTGAAGCCGAACCAGGCGTCCATCATCCAGAAGGTCGGCATCGCCGAAAGCGGAATAGCGATCGCCGAAATGACCGTGGCGCGCCAATCGCGCAGGAAGAAGAACACCACGATCACCGCCAGAATGGCACCCTCGACCATCGACGAGATCGAGCTTTCGTACTGCTGCTTGGTATAATCGACCGAACTGAACAGCCGGGTGAAATGAATCCCCGGATGTTCCTTTTTGAGCTGCTCGATCTTGTTGATCGCGCCGTCGTAGACCGACACATCGGATTCACCGCGCGCGCGCGACATGGCAAAGGTAACCACCGGCTTGCCGTTGATCTTGCCCATCGTCGTCACTTCGGCAAAACTATCGGAAACGGTTGCAAAGTCGGTCAGTTTGACCGTGCGCCCAGCGCCCAGCGGCACGTCGGTTTGCGATAATGCATAAGCATCGGCGGCATTGCCCAGAACGCGCACCGATTGACGCGAGCCAGCAATTTCGGCCTTGCCGCCGGCCGCGTTGACATTGAGCTGGCGCAAGGCGCTGTTAACCTGGCTTGCGGTCACCCCGAGCGACTGCATCCGCGCCGGATCGAGCGTTACGCGGATTTCACGATTGACCCCGCCTTGCCGGTCAACCGTGGCCATACCCGGCACCGTCAACAGCTGCTTGGCAATGGTATCATCGATAAACCAAGACAACTGCTCGATCGTCATATCATCAGCCGAGACAGCGAAATAGGCGATCGGTTCGGACGAGGTCTGGACTTTGAAAATCTGCGGCTCGAGAATCCCGTCGGGTAGCTCGCCGCGCGCCTGATCGACCGAATTCTTCACTTCGCTGACGGCGTTGTTGATGTCCGTCCCGATCTGGAAGAAGATCATGGTCTGGTTGCCGCCCTCAGACGCGGTCGAGCTGATCGAATCAACGCCATTGATCGTCCGCACCGCAGATTCGATCTTCTGGGTGATCTGCGATTCGATTTCCGATGGAGCCGCGCCGGGTTGTGAGATCGCCACGATCACGGCCGGAAATTCGATGTCCGGGTCGTTCTGGACCTTCATGGTCGAGAAACTCATGATCCCGGCGATCATCAGCCCGAGGAAAATTACGATCGGCACCACCGGATTGCGGATCGACCAAGCCGAAATATTGCGGAAGTTCATCGTGCTACCCTTGCGCCGCGCTTATTGCTTGGTCAGGTTTGGCTTGATCGTCTCGCCTTGCGACAGGAACCCGCCAGCGCGCAACACGACCCGCTCGCTGCCATCGAGCCCGGCCGCCACTGCAATGCCATTATCGGTCACCAGCCCGAGTTTGATATCGCGGCGCTGAACCTTGTTATCCTGGCCCACCACGTAAACGTAGCTGCCGTTTTTGTCCGACAGGATTGCGCTTTCGGGCAGCATCGGGGCCACCAAAGTGCCGGACTTGATCTCGGCGCTGGCGAACCCGCCGGGCGGCAGATCCGGCGCATACGCCAGTGCAATCCGCGCCACGCCCTGGCGCGATTGCGGATCGATCACTGGCGCGCGCTGCCAGACTTGTCCGGTATAGACATGGGCTGAACCAACCGGGGTAACCAGCGCGGTGACGCCGGGCGCAACTTGCGCCAGATCGGCCTGGCCCAGCAGCGCCTTCAGTTCCATTTCGCCGCCCTTGGCAATGCGGAACAGCACCCCCGAACCGGCGCTGACCACTTGGCCAGGTTCAACCTTGCGTTCAAGCACCAGCCCCGCGGCCGGCGCGACAACATTGAGCCGGCGGCTTTGCGCCTGCAAGACGCCCAGTTGCGCCCCGGCCACGCGGACTTGCGCAGCGGCTGCATCGCGGGTGGCGCGCAGCCGATCGATATCGGCTTTCGAGACAAACCCCTTTTCGACCAGCCGCAACGACCGATCGAGATTGGCCTGCGCCAAATTGGCATTGGCGCGGGCTACCTGTACTTGCGCGGATTGGCTCGATGCCTGCTGGACCTGAACCGAGCGATCGATCACTGCCATGACTTGCCCGGCACGGACCCATTGGCCCGGTTCGACCAATACCGCGATCACTTGCCCGCCCTCACCGGCAACCCCGACCGGCAGTTCGCGCCGCGCGGCCAGTGTCCCGGTGGCAGAAATCGTGCCTTCGATGGTCGTCCGCCCTGGCGTTATCACGCTCACCACGGGGGCCTGCTCGATCTTGGCGCCATCTTCGGCGGCCCCGGCACCGGCGCGGTGAACCATGAACCAGATCGCTGCCATGATCAGCAGCAGCGCCAGCCCGGCCAGCACCAGCCGTACTTTGCTGCGCCCCTGACCGGCATCATCCAGCAGCGGATTATCGTCCGAGAGCATTCCTGCTTCCATCCTGGTTTCGAAATTCATCGCTGCAACTGCCTTCAATGTTTCGGCCGCGCCAGCGCCAATCGCGCTGATAACCGTTCCGTCAGTGGTCGAAGCTGCTCACCCCGGCACCGGACTGTATTACTATGCTAAATCACCCGCTGCAAGCCTTGTTGCATCCAGGCCGTCAGCGCATGATCCGCACCACCGCGCCATAGGCGGAGCGCGGCGGCGGGGCAATGGCAGCCTCGTCAAACAGCACAGGCGCGCCGTCAAACAGCAGCGGACTGGTCCGCGCCGCTGCTGCCCCAGACGGCGCGGCCGGGGCGGATTATAGTCCGTCCCGGCCGCCGCCTGAATAATACTATGAAGGTTAGCTCAGTATTTGAGCTGGCGTTCGTAAAGATCGCGGTAGTGCTGAATGCGGGTTACCCGCAGCCCCTGCATCCCCGACCGATCGACCGCACGCTGCCATGAGGCAAATTCTTCCAGTGTCAGATTATAGCGCTCGCAAACTTCGTCGATCGTCAGCAGGCCGCCGTTGACCGCAGCCACAACTTCGGCCTTGCGCCGCACCACCCAGCGAGTGGTCCCAGGCGCGGGCAGCGAAGCCAGCGACAACGGCTCGCCAAGCGGGCCAATCACCAATGCTGGTCGGATTTTCTGATTCTCAATCATGTTTGTCCTCGGCCGCTGACTTGGACTTGACCAGCAGTGTCAATCGCAATGCCATGCGGCGCTTTGCTATCTGTTGAATTATTGAGGTTAACGCCGCGTGTTTGTTTCGCTTCGTCGCACCCGGCCACCGGCCAATCGGAAAAGCCGCCACCCAGCAAAATCGGGCGCGAATCGCTGTGCGCCAAGTGCTGCCGCACGGCGTGCGCCGCGCTCAACCGAGCGTGCAATCCGGACCAGTCCAAAACGGGGCCTGATCCTGCGCTTTGGCTGGTCGCACCGCCGAAGCCAGTGCGGTTGCGCAGAGCGGCCATAAGGTCATTCGCAAATTCCATGGAGCAGCTTCTACGCAAACAAGGTCAATAACGGGTAAAGCCCGGGTTTACCTCGTGGTCAGAATGCTTACCAAATTGCCTCAGCGCGTGTAAGGCGCGCGGGCCATGGCCACCACAGCCCTTCTACAGCCCGATTCAGCGGGATTGTTTCAGCTCGGTGCTGCGCTTGCCGGGCGGCGGATAGTCGTCGCGATGTCGGGCGGAGTCGATAGCTCGGTGGTGGCCGCGCTGGCCGCGCGCAGCGGCGCCGAAGTGATCGGGATCACGCTTCAGTTGTATGATAACGGCGCTGCCTCCGGGCGCAAAGGCGCGTGCTGCGCCGGCGATGACATCCGCGATGCCCGCAGCGTGGCGGACCGGCTGGGGTTTGCGCATTATGTGTTCGATCATGCCAGCCAGTTTCGCGACGAGGTC
>JANMBA010000275.1:0-2985 GCA_031360105.1 Novosphingobium sp. | reverse complement strand
GTCGAACACCAGCTTCCCTGCTTGCAGCCAGCCCCCCATTGCG
This sequence comes from Novosphingobium sp., assembly GCA_031360105.1. GTDB lineage: Bacteria > Pseudomonadota > Alphaproteobacteria > Sphingomonadales > Sphingomonadaceae > Novosphingobium. The sequence continues at coordinate 2,942 of JANMBA010000275.1, read as the reverse complement.
GCAATCCCTTCGGGAAAATCGGGCACATAATCAGCGACCAGCAGCCCGCGCATGGTCGCGCGCTTGACGATCAGCTGCCAGATATTGCGCGCGCCGGTATTTTCAACGGGATTATTATATTCGCTGATCAGCCCACACAGCCCGATCCGGGCCTGCATCGCCAGATTGTTCAGCCCGGCATCGAGCACCGCGCCGCCGACGTTTTCGAATATCACGTCGACCCCGCCAGGCGCCTCGGCGGCGATCGCGGCAGAAAGTGCCGCCACATCCTTGCCGCGGTAATCAATCGCCGCATCGAACCCGTAGCGCTGGATGAGCCGCGCGCATTTCTCAGGCCCCCCGGCAATGCCGATAACTTTCGCTGCGCCGTTTAACTTGGCAATTTGCCCGACCAGCGAGCCGACCGCTCCGGCGGCTCCCGATACCAGCACCACATCACCGGGACGCGGTTCGCATGCGCGCAAATAACCGAAATAGGCAGTCATCCCCACCGCACCGAGCACCGACAGGAAGTTGGTGGGCGAAGGGACGATCGAGGTATCAATGACCTGAGTAAAGCCGCCCGCCGCGCCGACCGAATACTCCTCAATCGCATTAAGCCCGGCCACCCACGCACCGACCGGGAAATCGGCCGATTTGCTCACTGCAATCTGGCCCACTGTGCTGGCCCGGACTGGGCTGCCCAGCGGGATTGGCGGCATGTAGCTGGGCGCATCGTCCATCCACCCGCGGATCGCCGGATCGAGCGAGGCATAGCGGTTGCGGATCAGGAATTGACCGTCAGCCAGATCGGGCAGCGGTTCGTTGGTCAGCGCAAAATCATCGGACACCGGGGTGCCATTGGGGCGGCGCAGCAGCACAAAGCGGCGGTTCGTTGGCATGGTACAGGGATGCTCTCAGTTGGGGTAACGGGCGATGTTCACGGGAATCGCGCTTTGCAGGCTTTGCCCAGTGATCGGATCGTATCGGCTGGTTTCGCGCACCAGACGGTTGGTGGAAACGCCTTGGTCGCGGACCGTATCGGGACCGCTGCCAGCGTCGCCATAGGCATGTGCGATGGAGACGATCCCCACGCGCACTCCGGGCGATGCTTCAGCTACGCCGACGATGGTGCCGGCCGCCGATTCAATCTGGACCAGATCGCCATCCGCGATCCCCAGCCGCTCAAGATCGGCCGGATTAAGGTGCGCCGGATTGGTGGTGCGCTTGGCTTTGAGCGCTTCGAGGTGTCCGCCGGTCGAATTGAACCGGGTCTTGGTGCGGCGCGAGACCAGCAGGAAATCGAACCCAGCGCGTTCAGCCGCGGATGCATTGGCATAGGCGCGCAGCTGCTGGGGCATATCACCCGCGGCCAGATTGAACCGGCTGGCGCTGGCCGGATCGGCGGGCACAACCTGCGGATGCAAGTCAGCATAGATCACCGCCTGGCCGTCAACCGTGTCGCGGCGGACCGTACTGGGCGGCACCAGGCATCCAGCGGTCATCCGATCGAGGTAATCGGCTTTGGCGGGTAAGGCATCGATCGGGCAGGGGCCGCCCGCCAGTGGCAGCGCAAAGCCCAGCCGCTGCGCCAATCCCCACAGCATGGCATATTCGTCCATCAGGTCGCCCGGCGCTGTCGCCACCGCTTCGGTGTAGCGGGCGTAGGGCACCTCGTACCACCATTCCGACAAGTTGCTGATATCCTCGCGCTCGAGACACATCTTCGGGGCCAGCACATAGTGCGAGCGGCGCGCGGTCTGCGCCATCGTCACATCGATGCTGACCAGCAAGTCGAGCGAATCGAGTGCGCGGGCGATCTTGTTCTGATCGGGGAAGGCCACCACTGGATTGCCGCCGATATTGATCAGCGCGCGGATTTGGCCGTCACCGGGGGTCAGTATTTCATCGGCCAGAACATTGCACGGCATCTCGGTGCCTAGGTGCGTCAGGCCGCGGAACCGCGATTTGGGAAATCCATCGCCGTACAGCGGGATGGGCGCGCCAACTTGCGCGCGGCGCGGCGATACGGCGGTGAAGACGCGCGGGATAGAAGACAGTTCGCCCTCTTGGCAGAACCGGGCGCAGATGATGTTGAGCGCGCTGACGAGATAAGCCACCAGCGTGCCTTGCCCGGACATTTCGGTCCCGGTCCCGGTCGAGGCGATGCCGCGCTGTGCTCCGGCGAACATCCGCGCCGCTGCGATGATCTGGGCCGGATCGAGCCCGCAGCGCTGCGCCGCCGCCGCCGGCGTATGGCTCGCCACCGCTGCCGTAAGTTCATCGAAGCCATCCACATGCGCGCCGACAAAGTTGCGATCGTACAACTGTTCCTCGATTATCACCCGGATCATCGCGGCGAGCATCGCGGCGTCTTCCCCCGGGATTATTGGCAAATAGATGTCCGCCAGTTTGCCGACCTCGCTTTCGCGCGGATCAGCGACGATCAGTTTAAGCCCGCGCGCCTGAGCATCGCGCAATCGCCGCGACGGCGAAAACGGCGGGAGCGATCCTGGCGGAGCGTAATGCGAGACGATCGGGTTGTTGCCGATCATAAAGCAGACGTCGGCGGTGTCGAAACTGTGCAGCCCGGCTTCCCAATAGCCGTAGCGCATCGTCGTATAGACCTTGGCTGGCTGGTCGAGCGTCACGCTGGTGTACATATTGCGGCTGCCCAGCCCCTGCGCAAAGGCGGTTGCGGTTGCCACGCCGGCGCTGTTCTGAAAGGCATAGGAACCGGCGTAGATCGCCACCGCATGCGGGCCGTGTTCGGCCACGATATCGGACAATTTCGCGGCAATCTTGTCGAGCGCTTCTTCGGCGGCAAGGTTGGCCCAGCTTCCGTCGGGCTGCCGCTCGCGGCAGGCTTGCAGGCGTTCAGGCGAATTATGCGCTTCGGCCAGTTGGCGGCCTTTGATGCAGGTATAACCGCCGAACACCGGGTCATCGGGATCGCCGCGCAC
>JANMBA010000240.1:0-18149 GCA_031360105.1 Novosphingobium sp. | reverse complement strand
GAACGGCCAGAGCTTGCCCGCGCGCCCGAAGCGATTGACCTGGCGGTGCTGCGCCGCCTCGCCGAAGATGCCGAGCTGGCGGCGGGCCTGCGCAGCCGTGGGCAAGTTGCGCGGTTGTGGGAGGTGTGCCGCCTGCCCGATTTCCGGCAGCATGGGGCCGAGGTTCACGCCCGGTTCGTCGCGCGGTTGTGGCAGGATTTACGCGGCGGGATGCTGGGCGGCGCTTATGTCGCCAAGGCGATTTCCGATCTCGATAATCCAGCGGGCGATATCGATACGCTGCAAATGCGGATCGCGGCGATCCGCAGCTGGGCCTATATCACCCAGCGGCCCGATTGGGTGTTGGCCCGCGAAGAGATGGCGGCGCGGGCCCGCGCGGCTGAAGCCCGGCTATCCGATGCCCTGCACGCACGGCTGACTGAACGCTTCGTCAATCGCCGCACGGCAGTGCTGATGAAGAAAGTCGGGGCCGATGCGGCGCTGCTGCCAGTGACTTTGGCGGACGACGAAGTGCTGGTCGATGGCGAGGCGATCGGGCAGCTGGCGGGGTTCCGGTTTCACATCGATCCGGCGGCCCGGCTGGCGGATCGCAAAATGCTGTTGGCGGCGGCTGAGCGGCATTTGCCGGGCTTGCGCAGCGGCCGCGCCGAACACTTGATCGAAGCGCTTGCAGGATCAACGGCGGTGTTGGCGCTGAACGGTGCGGTGGCCGAATGGGACGGCGAGCCGGTGGCGCAGCTTGGTGCCGGGAAGGCGCTGCTTGCGCCCCGGCTGATGCTCGATCCGGCGCTGGCCGGGCTGACGCCCGACTTGCGCCAGCGGTTACACGCGGCGCTACAACTTTGGCTAGATCAAGCGCTTGCTCCGCTGGCACCGCTGCGGCGGATCGAAGCGGCGGCGAGTGATGCAATGGCGGGCCCAGCCTTGCGCGCGCTGCTGATCCAGCTGGTCGAGGCGGGCGGCATGCTTGAGCGGAGCGGATCAGGGCTGGACCGGCTGAGCAAGGAGCAGCGCGATTATTTGCGCAAGCTGAACGTTCGGGTGGGCGCGCTCGATCTGTTCGCGCCCGATATGCTCAAACCAGCGGCACTGACCGCGTGGCGTACCCTGCGCGCGGCGCGCGGGGCCTCGCTAGCCGCGCCAGTGCCCGGGATGCCGCCGGTTATTGCGTTACCGGTCGCCGCTGCGCTGCCGCCGGGCTATCGCCGGTTAGGCGCGCAGGCGCTGCGGCTTGATCTGGCTGAGAAGCTGCTGCGCGCGGCACATGACGCGCGGACCGCAGGCACGGACAAAAGCACTAGCAAGACCTTTGTAATCAATCCGGCGGTGGCGATCTCTACCGGCCTGACGACCCCGGCCTATGCGCTGTTGCTGCGGCTGGGCGGGTTCAAGCCCAGCATGCCGCAACCCTTGCGGTCTGGGCAGTTCGGCCCTGCCGCGCCGCCGCGCTGGCGCTGGCAGCCGCTGCGGCGCGAAGACAATGTCCCGCCCGCTGCTGCGCCAGCGCCGCGCACCGGCAACGTCTTCGCCGAGCTGCTGCGCTGATGCGGGTCGACCAGCTGGTGTGGTTTTTGCGCTTTGCTCCCAGCCGTAGTGCGGGTCAGAAATGGATCGAAGCCGGGCATTTCCGGTTGAACGGACGGCGCCTCGAAAAGCCCGGTCATGGGGTCAAACCCGGCGACGTACTGACTTTGCCGCTGCGCAGCCGCGTGCTGGTGATCGCATTGCAGGAGCTTCCGGCACGGCGCGGCCCGGCCGAGGAAGCGCAATCTTGTTACCGCGTGCTTGACGAGCGCCGCGCAAATCCCATAGCACCCGGCGCAACACATCTGCCGTAAGGGACTCACTGCCATGACCTATGTCGTCACCGACGCCTGCATCAAATGCAAATATATGGACTGCGTCGAGGTCTGCCCTGTCGATTGCTTCTACGAGGGTGACAACATGCTGGTGATCAACCCCAGCGAATGCATCGATTGCGGGGTGTGCGAACCCGAGTGCCCAGCCGAAGCAATCCTGCCCGATACCGAAAACGGGCTGGAGCAATGGCTCGAGCTTAATACCAAGTTTTCCGCCGAGTGGCCCAATATCACGACCAAAAAGGATTCGCCGGCCGACGCGGATGAATTCAAAGGCGTGGAGGGCAAATTCGACACCTATTTTTCAGCAGAGCCCGGTGAAGGCGACTGATTTTTCGCGGCTCTGGTCTGCTTAAACTCCCGTCAGAAGCAGCAAACCAGCGGTGCAATTCGCGCCTCTGGTAATTTTGTTGCGGACGTGCTATATGCTGTCCACGACATGCGGGATGCTGGTCCTGCAAAAAAACAAGGCATCCAGAGCGGACGGGATTCAAGACAGCGGTTGATGGCATTCACGGATCGCGGTTTAGGCCGCGCTCCGTAAGGCTCAGTGATTGACCGTATCCCGCCAGCAAAAGCAACCGGCCGGGTCGCTCCGGCGCGTGAAAGGACGTTACATGGTTATCAAGGCGCAGGCCTTCGATGTGGGTGATTACGTCGTCTATCCCAAGCACGGCGTTGGCCGGGTGATGGAACTGCTCGAGCAGGAAATCGCCGGAATGCAGCTGGAGCTTTATGTGCTGCGGTTCGAAAAAGAACGCATGACGCTGCGAGTTCCGGTCAGCAAGGTTGAGGCGATCGGCATGCGCAAGCTGTCGTCGGACAAGACTTTGCGCGAAGCGCTCGATACGCTGACTGGCAAGCCCAAGGTTAAGCGGACCATGTGGAGCCGCCGCGCGCAGGAATACGAAGCGAAGATCAATTCTGGCGACCTGGTGTCGATTGCCGAAGTAACCCGCGATTTGTTCCGCGCCGATGACCAGCCCGAACAGAGCTATTCCGAGCGGCAGATATTCGAAGCCGCTTCCTCGCGGCTGGCGCGCGAATTGGCCGCGATGGAAAAAACCGACGAACCTTCGGCGCTGCAAAAGATCCTCGCGATCCTCAACGAGCATGCGCCAAAGTATTATGCGGAAGTGGCAGTTCCCGCCTAAGCGCGCTTACCAACACGCAAACAGGGCCGTCCGCTGGGGCGGCCCTGTTTGTATCTGCGTTGCCTGCACCCCCTTGCAACGGCCGCTTTGCTGTATTATATCATTAACACACAACTGCGGAGGCACACGATGAAATTTGGCCACTTCTTCACCGGGCTTGGCCCGATTCTCGCGGTCGCGATGGCAGCTGGCGTGGCGGGCTGCGATGGCGCGAAGGTTTCGATCAACGGCGAACACGGCAAGAAATTGGCCGAACTCGACTTGACCGGCGCGGCGCCGAGCGAGCTGGTGATGTTCGGGCCTGACGAAGTGCAAATGACGCAAGGAGACAAGCTGGCGATCACCGTCGACGGCGATCCCGCCGCAATCGAACAGCTGCGCTTCACGCTGAAGGAAGGCACGCTGGGGATCTTGCGCGAAGGCAAGATGTTCTCGGGCGATAGCAAATTGGCGGTGGTCCACGTCACCATGCCTGCGCCCAAGGAGCTAACCATGGGCGGATCGGGCAAGATCACTGCCCCTGCGCTCGCCCCCGGGGCGAAAGTCACCGTGCTAGGCTCAGGCCAGATCGATACCCACAGCGTTTCGGGTGACCGGCTGGAGGTGACCTTGCCCGGATCGGGCAGCTTCCGCGCCGCGGGTAAGGTCGGCAAGCTTGACCTGACTATCCTGGGCAGCGGCTCCGCCGAACTTGGCGGAGTTTCAGTCGGAAGCGCCAAGATCAACGTGCTGGGTTCGGGCGGGGCAACCTTCTCATCTGACGGCGAGGTGGATGCAACAATCCTGGGTTCGGGCAGTGTCACCGTCAAAGGCCGTGCGCGCTGCACAGTCAGCGCGATTGGCTCTGGCAAACTGATTTGCGAAAACGGCGTAACCAAATCCGACGCCGATGCAGCTGAACCCGGTCCAGTACCTGCCGCTCAGCAGGCTCCGCCGCCGCCCAAGCCCTAAGCGTTACACGGCTGCGCGGCGCAACCGGTCATTCAGCGCTGCGCCGAGCCCTGCTGCGGGCACAGCCGCCACTGCGATGCGCGATTGCGGCGCGGCAGCGGCGCGGTGAAGCGCCGCATACAACCGCGCGGCGGCTTCGGCCAAGTCGCCGTCGGGGGACAGGTTGTAATCGCCCGCCAGCGCGCCAAACCCGATCAGGAATTCATCAGCTGCGGCGGCGAGCGCGTTCAGCCGCAGTGGTTTGCCCGGCGAATAGTGGCTCGCCAGTTGCCCCGGCGCTTCGATCCCCGCTCCAGCCATGACGTCAGCCTGCGGGCCAAGCACTGCGGCAATCTGAGCCTCGGTAATTGGCCCAGGGCGCAGCAGATGCCACCCGCCAGCGGGCCGTACAGCCACGATCGTGCTCTCCAGACCCGCAGTGCAGTCCCCGCCATCGAGCACCAGTGCGATTCGCCCGCCGAGCGAGGCCGCGACATGCGCCGCGCTGGTCGGGCTGACCGCGCCGCTGCGATTGGCCGATGGGGCGGCGAGCGGCAGCCCGGTGGCGGCCAGTACCGCGCGCATCACGGCATGCGCCGGGCAGCGCAGCGCAATGGTCGGCAGTCCAGCGGTAACCGCTGGCGCAATTTGCGAATCGGGGCGTAGCGGCAAAACCAGCGTCAATGCTCCGGGCCAGAACGCCGCAGCCAATTGCCGGGCTGGCGCGTCAAACGTCGCAAGCGTCTCGGCTTGCCTCAAATCGGAAACGTGGACGATCAGCGGGTTAAAGCCGGGGCGGCCTTTTGCGGCGTAGATCGCCGCTACGGCAGCGGGCGAATCGGCTCGCGCAGCCAGCCCGTAAACCGTCTCGGTCGGCAGTGCGACTGGCACACCAGCGCGCAACAGCACGGCGGCCTGCGCCAAGCCGGCCGCGTCAGCGGGACGGACAACGGTGCCGAGATGCTTGCCGGACATGCCGCTGCGCTATAGGCCCACGCGATCAATGCCAAGGAAAAGCGCGAGCACCTGCCGATGGATTATACCGCCCCTACTGCCGATCAAATCCTCGCCATCCGGATCAATGCCGGGATCGCCGAGATCGCCGCACACGCCAGATTTGCCGCCGCCAGCCCCGATCTGGTCGAAGCGATTGTCGAAGGCATCGGCCAATTTGCGGCGGGTGAATGGGCGCCGCTCAATCGGATCGGTGATCAACAGGGCGCGGTGCTGGCCAATGGCACAGTGTCGTTGCCTGAGGGTTTTGCCGAGGCTTATCACCACTATGTCGAACAGGGCTGGAACGCGATTTCGGGCGATCCGGCCTATGGCGGACAAGGCCTGCCGTTCACGCTATCAGCCAATGTGATCGAGAATCTGGGCAGCGCCAACATGGCCTTCGGGCTGTTGCCGATGCTGACCGTCGGCGCGATCGAGGCGATCAGCCACCACGGCAGCGATGCGCAAAAGGATCTGTATCTGGCTAAGTTGATCAGCGGCGAATGGTCGGGAACGATGAACCTGACCGAACCACAAGCAGGATCGGACGTGGGGGCATTGCGCACTGCCGCCACGCCGATTGCAGCGAGCGACCAGGCTGGCAAATACCACATTAAGGGCACCAAGATCTATATCACCTGGGGCGATCACGAGCTGGCCGGGAACGTGATCCATCTGGTGCTGGCACGCACCCCGGACGCGCCTGCCGGAACCCGCGGGATCTCGCTGTTCGTAGTCCCGAAGTTTCTGGTCGGCCCTGATGGCAGCCTCGGCGCGCGCAATGATCTGCGCTGCGTCAGCCTTGAACACAAGCTGGGGATCATGGCTTCACCGACTTGCGTGATGAGCTTTGGCGATAACGACGCCTGCGTTGGCGAACTGATCGGTCGCGAGCACGAAGGACTGAAGGCCATGTTCACGATGATGAATTCGGCGCGGATCAACGTCGGCAGCCAAGGCGTGCAAGTGGCTGACCGCGCGCTTCAAGCGGCGCAATATTACGCGCGCGAGCGCGTTCAATCGGCGCGCGCCGGGTCAGCCGACAAGGCCCCGGTGGCAATCGCCGAGCACCCCGATGTCCGGCGCATGCTGCTGCGAATGCGCGCGCTGACCGAAGGCGCGCGGGCACTGCTGTATTACACTGCGGGTCAGGTTGATCGCGGCGCGCTGGGCATGGCGGCGGCAGCGGCGCGGGCCGATTGTCTGGTGCCAATGCTGAAAGCCTGGGGCACCGATATCGGCTGCGAGGTTGCCAGCATCGGGGTCCAGATCCACGGCGGGATGGGCTTCATCGAAGAAACCGGGGCGGCGCAGCATTATCGCGACGCACGCATTGCGCCGATCTATGAAGGCACCAACGGCATTCAGGCAGCCGATCTGGTCACCCGCAAGCTGGGCTATGAACAGGGCGGAGTGGTTGCGTCACTGTTCGCCGATGTGGCCCGCGACTGCGCCGATTTGCCTGAATTGGCCGGACTGGCGCAGGACTGCATCGAGATTGCCAGCTGGATGGGCAGCAAGGCCAGCCTTGATGACAAACTTGCGGGCAGCGTGCCGTTCTGCACGATGGCGGCGATGGCCGTGGCCGGCTGGCAGCTCCAGCGGCAGGCGTGCGCGGTTATGGCCGAAGGCGGCCCGCTGGCCGCCAGCAAGCCAGTGGTAGCGCGCTATTTTGCCGAGCATCTGGTGCCCGAAGCGCGCGGGTTGAAAGCCGCAGCGATGGCGGGATCCTCGCTGCTCTATGCGCTCGATGCGGCCGCGCTGACGGGATGAGCGACACCGAACCCGTTCTGGCGCGGATTGCCGCTGCGCTTGAGGCAATGGTGCCGGGCACGCCCGGCAGCACCGATTGGCTGACGGCTCCGGCTTATGTCTGGGACGGCAGCGCGCGGGCGGTGCCCACAATCAGCGCGCCACCGCTGGCCTTGCTCAAAGGCATCGACGCCCAAAAAGAGCGTATTATCGCCAATGTTACCCGGCTCGCGGCGGGACACGCGGCGCACGACATGCTGCTGTGGGGCGCGCGCGGGATGGGCAAGTCCGCGCTGCTGCGCGCGGCGGTTGCTGCTGCGCAAGCTGACAAGCCGGGCGCGCTCGCGCTGGTTCAGATCGGGCCCGATGCGCTGGGCACCCTGTCTGCGCTGTTCTCCGCGCTCGGCCAGGCTGACCGCCGCTTTCTGGTGTTTATCGATGATCTGGGGTTCGAGGACGGCGATAGCAGCGGTCCGCGCGCACTGCGTTCGTGGCTTGAAGGCGGGGTTGAGGCGCGGCCGGGCAATGTCCGGCTGGCGGTAACCTCAAACCGCCGCGCGATTGTGCCGCGCCACTTGTCCGAACAGGATGATCCGATCAACCCGCGCGATGCGGTGGATGATCAACTGGCGTTGGCGGACCGGTTCGGTCTGTCGCTGGGGTTCCACGCCTGCACACAAGACGATTACCTTGCGATCGTGGCCGGTTATGCCGCAGCGCATGGGCTCGACTGGAGCGAAGCCGCCGCGCTCGAATGGTCGAAACGGCGCGGCGCGCGATCGGGCCGGGTCGCTTGGCAGTTCGTTACCGAACTGGCCGGTACAGCTGGGCGGCAGCTTTAACCGCTATTGCTGTTTCACCACCGAATCCGGCTTCAGCTTGGCGGTATAACTCGCTTCGGGATCGCTGATCAGGCTGCGCTGCGGGGGGATCCGCTGCGACACCACCGGGCTGATCGCGGCGGCGGGCGCGGCACCTGGCGCGGTTACCCGCCAGATGATCCCGCCGGTATCGTCGCTGACCAGCAGCGCCCCGTCTTTGGCAAATGCCACCCAGGTCGGCCGGCCGTGGGTGGTGCCCTGGCCGGTCAGGAACCCGCCGAGCAGCGGCAAGGGCAGACCGAGCGGGTTGCCCTTGGCATCGAACCGCACGAACACCACGTCATAGCCCGACAGCGGGGTCCGGTTCCACGATCCGTGCCGCGCAATCACCGCGCCATTGGCATAGTTCGGCCCAAGTAACGCGCCGCCCTGCACGAAGGCCAGGCCCAGCGGGGCAACATGCGCGCCCAGCGCATATTCGGGCTTGCGCACATAATCATCGAAATAGGGCGGCGGGGCAGCAATTACACGATCATCGTTGTGGATTTTCCACCAGACCCACGGCCAGCCATAATGCGCGCCGATCGGCACGTTGGTCAGATAATCGGGGACTAGATCGGGGCCGAGCTGATCGCGCTCATTGACTACCACCCACAGCTCGCCGGTTGACGGGTTCCAGCCCAGCCCGTTGGGATTGCGCAGCCCTTGTGCATACATCCGCGGGAAGCCCGGCTTACCCAGCGTTTTTTCCAAGATCGCGGCGCGGCCTTTTTCGGCGTCCATGCCGTTCTCGGCGATGTTGCTCGATGATCCGACCGCCGCATAGAGCCGCTTGCCGTCGGGGCTGAGCAGCAGATTGCGCATCCAGTGGTTGCCGCCGCCGGGCAAGTCCATAATCCTGGCCGGTTGCCCGGCCAGCGCGGTTTCACCCAGCTGATAGGCGAAGGACTGCACCCCATCATGGTTGGCGACATACAGCGTACCATCGTGCCAGGCGAGGCCCGAGGGCGAGACCAGACCATTGCCTTGGCGCAGCACAAAGCGCTGATCAGCCTTGCCATCGCCGTTGCTGTCACGCAGCAGCACCAGCGCATCGGGTGAGCCTTGGTTGGCCCCGGCGCGGTTCATCAGATATTTGCCGATCATCGCGGTCAGGCCGCTGCCCAGGTTGCCTTTGGGTGCATCGGCTTCGGCCACGATCACATCGCCATTGGGCAACGGATAGATCACGCGCGGATGATCGAGCCCTTCGGCAAAGCGGGTAACTTGAAGTCCGGGCGCGGGGACCGGCGTTTCGTTCGCACCCCAGCCGATCACTTTGGCAATCGCCACCGAGGGAATACGCTCTTCCTTGGGATCGACCAGCACCGGATCCTTGCCCGATAATTGATCGAGTGTGTGCTGCGCGGGGGTGCCGCGCCAGATCCAGAAGAACAAGCCACCGAAGACCAACAGGAATACGGCGAGCGCGACGAGCAGTTTGCGTTTGGTCGACATAACGGCAGACTTAGGGCGAAGCTGGCTAGGCGGCAACAGTCCACTGCGCTAATGCCGCAGCAATGTACCAATTTGCTCCCGATCCGCATCAAACCAAGCCTGAGCTGTATCGCGAACTGGCCGTTGCAGCCGCTGCGTTGATCGCGGGCGAGCCGGATGAAACGGCGAACATGGCCAATCTGGCCGCGCTGATCTGGCAATTCGTGCCCCGGCTTAATTGGGCCGGGTTCTACCGCGTGGTCGATGGCGAACTGGTGCTGGGCCCGTTTCAAGGCGCACCCGCGTGCATCCGGATCGCTTTCGGGCAAGGCGTTTGCGGCGCGGCGGCAGCCAGCGGTGAAACCCAACTGGTCCCCGATGTTCACGCTTTCCCCGGCCATATTGCCTGTGACGCGGCCAGCGCAGCCGAGCTGGTGGTGCCGGTGCGGCGGGGCGGAGCAGTAATCGCGGTGATCGATCTCGACAGCCCAGACCTCGCCCGGTTCGATGCCGAAGACGCGCGCGGGATCGAAGCACTGGCGGCGGTGATTGCCGGGTCGATCTAGCTGCGCGGCGGGCTTAATCAGCCGAGCGGTGGCTGCACCGAAACGGGACAGCGCCGATAGTAATCACCCGCGCGGCTTGGAGTTCTGCGCCCGGCAATGCTAAATTCCGCGTTAACGCCGGATTCGACCGGTTCGTTTCAGGGGAATGCCATGAAGTCTCGAGCTCTTTGCCTGCCGCTGCTGGCCGCGCTATCCATTGGGATCGCTGCGCCCGCACTGGCGCAGCCCGGTCCGCCGCCGCATCCCCCGCAAGCCATGCCGCTGGGCACAGTCGATGCCGCTGGGCAGTATTACGGAGATATCGCACCCGATCAACGCCCCGATCCGCGTCCCGAATGGCGCGGCGGCCCGGCAGCGCTTCCGCAGCCGCAAATGCCCGCTGGTTACAATCAAGTCGGCTATGACCAAAACGGGTATCAGCAGGCTCGCGCGGAGTGGCTGAACGAGTGCCGCCGCAATCATGGCAATGGCAAGACTGTAGGCGGCGCCGTGCTCGGCGGCTTGCTTGGCGGGGTCATCGGCAACCGGGTGGCCGGACGCGGCAGCCGGACCGAAGGCACTGTGATTGGCGCAGCCGCCGGAGCAATCGCCGGCGGCGCGATTGGCAGTGCCGCCGATCGCCGTGGCGCGCGCGATTATTGCGCGGCCTATCTCGATCATTATTCCAGCCCGCAGGGCGGCTATGGCCAAGCGGGTTACAGCTATGGCTATCAGCCAATGGTGGTGATGGTTCCGGTGATGATGCCGCAAGCGCCCGGCAGCGGCCAGCGCGAATGCACCGAGACCGTGGTGACCGAGGAATATGTGACTATGGAAAATGCGCCAGTGGCCCCGCGCCGGGTGATGCGGCGGATGATCCGTCCGCGCATGCCCATCATGCAGCGGGCCGAACCGGTGGTTCCAGACAAGCGCGTGCGGATTAACTGACCCCGCGACTTGCTCAGATTACGGAAAAAGGGGGCCGCCGCGCCCCCTTTTTTGTAGCCGTTACAGCTTGCGCCCGATCAGTTCCTTCATAATCTCATTGGTGCCGCCAAAGATCCGCGTAACGCGGGCGCTGCGCCACGCCCGGGCAATCGGATATTCGTTCATATAGCCTGCGCCGCCGTGCAGTTGCAGGCATTTGTCCATCACTTCCCACTGCAAATCGGTGTGCCATAGCTTGGCTGCGGCGCCTTCTTCGGCGGTCAGCTCGCGCTTGAGGTGGCGGGTCAGCGCCCAGTCGAGATGCGCCCAGCCAACTTGCAGCTTGGCCTTAAGGTCAGCCAGCACAAACCGGGTATTTTGGAAATCCAGGACAGGCTTGCCGAACGCCATCCGGGTCCGGGTGAATTCAACCGTATCGTCGAACGCGCGCTGCGACGAAGCCTGCGCCGAGACGGCGATCGAGAGCCGTTCCTGCGGCAATTCGCTCATCAGGTAGATAAACCCCTTGCCTTCCTCACCCAGACAATTGGTGATCGGCACGCGCACGTCTTCAAAGAACAGCTCCGAAGTATCGGCCTCATCCTGCCCGATCTTGTCAAGGTTGCGGCCGCGCTTGAAACCGTCGCGATCAGCCTCGACCAGCACGATCGAGACGCCTTTCCAGGCCGGTTTAACCTCGGTATCGGTTTTGACGCAGACCAGGATCAGGTCCGCGTTCTGGCCGTTGGTGATGTACGTCTTTGAGCCATTGATGACATAGTGGTTGCCATCCTTTTTGGCGGTGGTGCGCATCGCTTGCAGATCGCTGCCGGTGCCCGGCTCGGTCATCGCGATGGCGGTGATCACCTCGCCTGCGACCATCTTGGGCAGCCATTTGGCCTTCTGCTCGTCCGAACCGTACGAGACGAGGTAATTGCAGACAATGTCCGATTGGAGTGAGAACCCGGTGGTGACCCGCCCATAATAGGCGCTTTCCTCGTCGACAATCGCATTATAGCCAAAGTCGAGCCCGAGCCCGCCAAATTCCTCGGGCACGGTCGGGCACAGCATGCCCAGCTCGCCAGCCTTGGGCCACAGATCCTTGGGCACAATCCCGGCGTCGGCCCATGCGGCCTGGTGCGGCGCAACCTCAGCCTCAAGGAACTTGCGGACGGTCTGGCGGAACGCCTCGTGGTCTTCGTTGTAGGCGGAGCGCGCCAGCAAATCCATCGACATGGAACATCCTCTCGGCAGCCAATACTGCAGCGCCGACTAAAGCGTGGTGAGGCCTGTGGTCAACCGCTATTTAATCGAACGATTAAAGTTCGGCGCGCGCGGTACCGCGCGTTCCAGTGGGACGTTCAAGGCGACAGCGCCATGGGCGGCAGCAGCGGCTTCAGTTCAAGCTTGATCCGCCCGAGCCGCTGCGAAGCGTGGTCGTGATCGATCCGCAGCACGCGTCCCGGATCATTGGTCACCCCCAAAGCCGCCGCGCTGGCAGCGCCGATCCGGAGCCGGTAATCGCCATAAGGAACGCTGTCGAACAGCACGTAACCATCGAAATCGCTGGCGGTCTGATAAAGCACGTGCCCGGCGATATCAGTCAACTCGATCGTGACCCCGCCTTGCGCCTCGCCGTCGGAGCCAAGCAGGATCGCTTCAACCTCGCCGGTCGGCGCGAGCGCCAGCAGCACTTTGGCGGCCACCCCGGGGCGCGGCACCACCACCATGCCCTGGCCCTTGGGCCGGAGCAGCGGATCGGGCAAACTGCCACTATCGATCGAGACCAGCACCGGCACATAGGGCAACAAGCCATCAATCACCGCGCGCCCGGCTTTGTTGGTTGGCCGGTCACCATGGCGGAACCCGGCTTCGATCGCGACCCCTTCGACCGCTGGTTCGCTCGGCTGGCGCAAACCATCGCCATTGTCGTCGCGGAACACCTCGATGCTCGCCTGGCCTTGCTGTGCCAGCCGATCCCGCGAGAAGCGCCAGCCGCCGCGGGTGGGATCCGGACCCAGACTTAGCGCCAGCGTCAGCCCAAAACCGGCGTTGCCGTGATTGTCGAGCGTCCCTTCGCCGCGCAGTGCAAAGCGCTGGAATTGCCGCACAAATCCCAGTGACATGGTGCGCCGCTGCGATGGTGCATCGATATCGTAAGCCGCCCGCGCAGTCATATCGCGGCCCAGCGGCGCTTCAACCACCAGCTGCGCCTGCCGGAACCCCGGCTGATTGCCATCGAGCCCAAAGTGCACCTGCCCGCGCAGCCGAACCCGGCCAAACCCGGTATTACCAAGCACCGAAAGCGCATTGCCTTGCGCCTCGCTGGCGGTCAGCGCTGGGTTGCCGGTGACGCTGCGGTGCAGCAATTCGACCGTCAGAATCGCGCGGCTGACCCGGATCGATCCATGCGTTAACAGTTCGGTAATCTTTACCCCATCGCGTGAACGAAACTGGCGCGCGCCCGCCTCGACCGGCAGGCTCCATGTGCCCAACCGCAGATGCCCGCTGACCCGCAGCTCCATTTCGCTGCGTTGCCGCGCGCTAACCTGCTCGCTGTCAAATTCGCCATCGACCCACAGCACATGCGCGGCAAACCGCAGCCCGCCGATTCGTCCAAGCGTCTCACCGCGCAGCGCCCGGCCCGCGCCCAGCTGTTGGGCACCTGACAGTTCAACCAGCATCGGCCCAACCGAGCGCCGCAAGGTACCTTCAAAATAATTTCGTCGTCGCCCGACCAGCATCGCGCTGTTGTAAGCCAGCCCAATGGTAGTGCGCCGATCAATCCCGCGCTCGATCCCCACGCCCCAGCGCCACCCGCGCAGCGGATCGGGTGAGCCATGCGCTATGCCGATCAGATCGCGGCCTTGATCGACCACTCCGGCCCAGTACCAGGTCTTGCCAGCCGGCAAATTGTCGATCCCGACCGGCATGGTCGAGGTTTCATGCCGAATCTGGCCTTGCGGGCCATAGAGCACGACATCGAATTCGTTTTCGCCAAACACCAGCTCGATATCGGCAAATTCATAGCGGCCATCACCGCGATCGGCCTGATAGGCGCGCAATTCGCCGTTGCGGTACAATTCGGCATCCCAGCCGGCCGGCAGCACCCCGCGCAGCGTGGTTACGCCGAACCGCGAAGGCAGGTTAAGCGGCCGGTTGCTGACAAACAGCCCGCGGCCATAGGCGCTCTGCGCTGATAGCGCCGTGGGCAAAGTATCGACATCACCCAGCGCGAACCGGGTCGCCTTGAGCGGGCCCAGCAGGCCGCCCGCAGGATCATTGCGGTAAAGCTTCAGCCGCAGCGAACCGGGCACCAGCCCGTTGCTGCCTGCGACCCGCGCCGTATAGCTCAGCCCAGCCACTTCGCCGCTGGCCAGCGCTTCGTATTGCACTTGCGCGCCGCTGCGCTGGCTCCACTGGGCCTGCACCTGAACATCGATCGAAGGTGTCCGCCACGTCTGGTACGGTGCATCGGCATGCGGCAAGCTGGCCAGATCAAATTGTGCATCGCGCGGCTGGCGAAGTCGCGCCGCGCGACTTTTGCGCTCGATCGCTTCGAGGAACGGTAGTTTGCGGTCTGATTCGAGCCGGATTGTCATCGATGACAGCTCAGGCTTTAGCCGTACACCCATCCAGCCAGACAGCGTGGTCAAGTCCATGCACCAGCCTTCGGGCGTGTCATGGATCGCCCCGGTCGCAATCGTCTGCGTTCCGTTCACGTTTTGTACTGTACTGGAATCACGGTCGATTATCAGGCGTTGATCTTCGGCGAACAGCCAGCCAGTCGCGCGGCGCGACTTTTTGTCGACCCGCATCGGCAAGTCGAGCGTCTGGACCAGATCAGCAAAGTCGACGCAGACGCCCTGCGGTGTTTGGTACCCGCGCAGCGCCTCGCCGATTTTGTATTGTCCGGAGTGCAGTTCAAGCAGCAGGGCGTCGTCTTCACCTGGCTGCCACGTTTCGGCAAGCGCCGGGGCGGCCCAAACGGCAAACGCCGCCGCACCCAGTGCAGCGGCCAGTCTGATCCGAAAGGTTCGGGCTATCATGACGTCAACTGTGATCTAAGTATCTGATTTAACGCGCGATCACGGGAACGTCGCAGACGTTGTGGCGATCAGCGCGCCGCCGCTCTCGGCCAGTTCGCGGTACTCGATTTTGACCGGTCCCTTGAGCTTGGCCAGCTGTTCCGCGCTGAGCGGAATTTGCACTTTGCGGTGTGTCAGCTCGGCGTAAACCGCAATTCCGCGCAGATTGAACAAAGTCTCGCCGTGCGCCGATTTGCCGATCAGCTCGCCGTAAACCGACCGCTGACCGGTCCGGGTCATATCGAGTTCGACATAGCTGCTACCGGCAGCCGTCACCAGGTGCGCACCGGCTAAAGTGGCTGACGCTTCCAGCCGCCCGCGCCGCACGAACACCGGGATCGTTATGCCGTAAACCGGCGTAAGCTTGATCGAGACGCCGGCCGCAGGTTCAATGCTGGCCTCGGGCTTGAGCGCGGGGGGGACTGCCCGGAAATTCAGGTGCACGCGGTATTCGCCATCGGGCAAACCGGCTGGCGGGCGGATCGAAATGCGTACCGATTGCGGCTGTCCGGGCAACAAGGCGATCCGGCGGGGGGCATAAGTAACCATCTGGAGCGCGGCTTGCTCGGCCGGTGTTGCCTCGGCCTCAGTCACCGCTTTGAAGTCGCCGTCTTCAGTCATTCGGCGCAATTCGACCGATATCCGGTAAGTCGCCGGATCTACGCCGATGTTGCTGAGGATCACTTCAGAGCTGCCGCCCTGGCTGATGATCACGCGGGTCGGCGCGATCAGCAGGTCGCCTTGCGCGGCCACCGGCACGCTGACCACCATCGCCGCCAAAGCGGCGCCGGCCAGAGCAAGGCGGCGAAAGCTGGAATAGGTCATCTGGGCGATCCTTGGCAAAGACCGCAGGGGCATTCGGCACACCTGCGTGTAACTACCTATGGGCCTAGCCAAATTGGGTTAATTTCCCGCTAACCATGCGGTCTTATCAACGTGCTTGGACCGTGTCCAAACAGTCAAACAAAAGACCGCACCCGCGCGCAGCGGATGCGGTCCATGTTTCTCACCCGGGTCGGGGTGCGAAAAGGCTTATTGGTATTCGACCGAAACGGCGAAAGTGCCCGAATAGGTGCCGGGCGTCTGCGCCGAAGCAACCGTCAGGCGACCGCCGACATCAAACTGGGCCTTACCGGTCGCGACATCAAGCTGCATGCCCGCAACCGGGTTTACGCTGAACGTATCGAGCGTCATCTTGTTCGGCGAAGCGGTGTTGCCGCCCAGATACAGCGTCGAAGCAACCGTCGGCAGGGTCACGACCACCGAAGCACCCTTGGTGCCGGTAACAGTGAAGCCAGCCGGAACACGGGTACCGGTCCAGACCAGCGTGCCGGTCTGCGAGTTGGTGCTGTCAGCCTTAACCGTGACAGTGCCGCCGGTGTTGGCCGCAATCTGACCGAAGTCGAGCGGGGTATCAGCGGTCAGCGTCAGCGACTGCAGGATTTCGGCAGTGGCAGTCGCGGTGGCCGAAGCAGCAGCCGAAGCCGAAGTGGCGAACGAAGCGGCGGCAAGTGCGGCGCCGACAACAACAAAACGGAGCGAATTGCGCATGATAAATCTGGTCCCTTCAAAAATTGCCGACAGCACACGCGGTGCTATCCCCGAATGGCTGGCAACCCCCCATTCGCTGCGATCTATGTAGGAACACTGTGTTCAATGTTTACTTGTGATACTGGTTAACCGCACACCAGCCGATCTTAACCATTGGCCCGCAACCGATTGCACCGGCACCCTGCAAATGGCTAAATTCCGCCTCCGGTGAGCCGCTGGCAGATCAGATCGAGCTGATCGAGTGTGCGGTACCGGATAGTTACCGCGCCCGATCGCGGATCGGCGTCGGTGTTGATTCGGACCGACAGCCCCAGAAACTCCTCCAGATGGCTTTGCACCGCAGCGATATCGGCGGTGGATTCGGGGTCGCGCGCGCCGCGCGCCCGGCGCGGAACCGCAACCGAGGCGGCGCCGCGCCGGACCAGCCGTTCAACCTCGCGCACTGACAGATGCCGGGCGGCAGCATCGGCGGCAATCGCGGCGGCGTGCTCGGCTCCGATCAGCGCGCGGGCATGGCCCATCGACAATTTGCCTTCTTCGACCATCGCGACCACTGCCTCAGGCAGCGACAACAACCGCTGCAAGTTGGCAACGTGGCTGCGGCTTTTATCGACCAATGTGGCGATTTCAACCTGAGTCATCCCATCGTGCTCGCTCAGCCGATGATAGGCCCGGGCTTCCTCGATCGGGTTAAGGTCTTCGCGTTGGAGGTTTTCGATCAGGGCCAGCGCGGTGATTTCGCGGTCGCTGAGCTCGCGAATAATTGCTGGAATTTCATGCAATTGCGCGCGTTGAGCGGCGCGCCAGCGGCGTTCCCCGGCCACCAGCCGCCATTGCGGTGCGCCGCTGCCCGAGCGATGAGGCGTGACGATCACCGGCTGTATCACACCGCGCGCCGCAATCGAGGCCGCCAGTTCGTTCAGTGCGGCTTCCTCAAATCGTCGCCGCGGCTGATCCGGGTGCGGCACAATATCCGCCACCGCCAGCATCGCCAGGCCGGTCGCAGGCGCGCTGCCCGCGGCCGCTGCGCCCGTCACCAGCGGCTCTTCGCGGCGGCTTTCACCCAGCAGCGCGCCCAGCCCGCGCCCCAGCGGAAGCCGCTTGATCGCCATGCGAATTACCGGATCGTCGCTCATGCAGCCTTCCTTTGTTCGGGCAGGCGCGTGATCAACTCACGCGCCAGCGCCATATAAGCCCGGCTGCCCGAGCAAGTGTGATCGTAAACCAGGGCCGGCAAACCATGGCTCGGTGCTTCGGACAGCCGGACATTGCGCGGAATCACCGCCTCAAACACCAGGTTGCCGAGGCATGATCGGACATCGTCGGCCACCTGGTCAGTCAACCGATTGCGCCGATCAAACATCGTCAGCGCAATCCCGACGATCCCCAGATCCTTATTAAAGCGCTGCTGCACGCGTTCAACCGTCTGTAAAAGCTGCGAAAGTCCCTCAAGCGCAAAGAACTCGCACTGCAACGGCACTAGCAGCGTGTCAGCAGCACACAGCGCGTTCAGCGTCAGCAGCCCGAGCGACGGAGGGCAATCAATGAACGCGATGTCATAGCCGTGTTCGCCAAGCAATGCGGTGCGCAGCCGGTCGGTGCGATTATCGACTCCGACCAGCTCAATCTCCGCGCCGGACAGATCAACCGTTGCGGGAATGATATCGAGCCCGGGGATCTTGGTGGGCATGATGCATTGCGCCAGCGGCAGCTGGTCAACCAGCAGATCATACGAAGAGCTGGTGCGGTCAGCAGCGAGCACCCCGATGCCGGTCGAGGCATTGCCTTGCGGATCAAGGTCGAGCAGCAACACTTTCCAGCCGGTCGCCGCCATTGCCGTGGCGATGTTGATCGCGGTGGTGGTCTTGCCCACCCCGCCCTTCTGGTTAGCGATCGCAACGCGAATCACGGACTATTTCCCCTTTTTCCCAGCAAGCTTGCCGATCAGCGTGCCAACAATCAGACCGGCTTCGGCATCGCTCAGCGATTGTTCCACGTGGAACAGATGTTCCCAGCCGCTAAGCTCCAACAGTTCCTGCGCGGCAGACCG
>JANMBA010000230.1:0-2090 GCA_031360105.1 Novosphingobium sp. | reverse complement strand
TCCGCTGCGCGGCAAGATCGAAGAAGGTCTGGCCAAGCTCGCCACCGACCTGCGCAGCGATCCTGAGCTGCGCAGCCGAGTTGAGCGGATGAAGGGCGAGCTACTGGCCAATCCGGCGGTCTCGACCTGGTGGCAAGGGGTATGGGAACGGCTGCGCACCGGGCTGCTCAAACGCCTGCGCCAGAATGACGCCACCATCGGCAGTCAATTTGCCGAGGCCTTGGCCGAACTTGGCGCAACGCTGCGCGATAATCCGCAGATGCAGCGCCAGGTCAACCGGTTCGCGCGGCGCACTTTGGTCGGCATGGCCACCCGCTATGGCGATCAGATCGTCCGGCTGGTGTCCGAGACGGTCAAGCGCTGGGACGCTAAGACCGTGACCGAGCGGATCGAAAGCGCGGTCGGCCGCGATCTACAGTTCATCCGGATCAACGGCACCTTGGTGGGCGGGCTGGTTGGTGTGATCATCCATCTGCTATCGTCGCTGACATGAGCGAACTGGTGCTGACCACCGAGCGGCTCGAGCTGTGGCGGCCGCAGGCGAGTGACCTGGATGGGCTCAACGTAATCAACACCGATCCGCGCACTTTGAAATTTCTCGGCAATTGGGGCCCGAGCAGGGCTGACAGCTTTGCCCGGCTGTTGCGCAACGCCGGCGGCTGGTCGTTCTACGGTTACGGCGTGTGCATGATCCGGCGGCGTGGGCAAGCGCAGATCATCGGCACCTGCGGCGTGTTCCGCTCGTACCGCGGCTTCGCGCACGGTCTCGATGATGTCCCCGAGGCCGGCTGGATCGTTCATCCCGACCACTGGCGGCAAGGCTATGCCGGAGAAGCCATGCGCGCGGTGCTGCCATGGTTTGATGAGGTCCATGGCCGCCAGCGGGTGGCCTGCATGATCGAGGCGGGGCACGCGGTCTCGCAGAAGCTGGCCGCGCAGCTGGGGTTCGCTGAATATGCCCGCCACGTGGATGGCGAGGGCAAGGAACTAGTGCTGTACGAGCGGGTCTGAGTTAGATCCCGAGCTCGGAGTGGGACCCAAGCCTGACCAATTCGAGCGTATCGTCGTCAGGCTTGCGATAGAGCAACACCAGATCAGGTCTGACATGGCAATCGCGGTGGTCTTTCCAGTCGCCGGTTAGGGCGTGGTCGCGCCGCGACGCATCAAGTGGCCTGTCATTCGCCAGTTCATAAAGCAGACTCGGAAGCTCGGAATTGAGTACCTTGCCGTATTGCCCTTTGAGTTCGCGTTTGAAGTCACGCTTGAACTTACCGGTCGGCTTAATCGTCCGCATTCAGCGCAGCCATGAGAGCCTCGATGCTGTCGAAGCTCTCCAGATTGCCGGCCCGCGCCTCTTCCATCGCCGCAATGGTTTCGGCATTGGGGCGCAGCGGCTCGAACGGCAGCGCCTTGTCGTGCGCAACGCGGGTGAGCATGATCCGCACCGCGTCGGAGACGGTCAGCCCCATCGTGGCGAGCACAGCGGAAGCATCGGCCTTGATCTTGCCGTTGATGCGGGTCTGGACGAGAGCGTTTGCGGTCATGCATTACATTGTAATGCACATGGAGGCCTTTGGCAAGGGATCGGCAGCTTTGCGTGGTACGGGCAGCGCAATGGCAAGGACTACCGCCCGCTGCGGCTTGAAGCGTGCGCGCCCATTAGGGCACTAACCAGTTGACCGTGTTGACGTAATACGACGCCATCGGCGCGCCGTCTGCGCCAATCGCGGGCACGAACCGCGCGCGTTTCAGCAGCAGTCGGCAAGTGAGATCGGCAAAGCCTTCGGGTTTGGTGGCCGAAAGAATATGGCAGCCGATCACCTTGCCAAACGGATCAATTTCAAGACGAAAACTGATGATGCCGATTACGTTCTTGGATAGAAGCGCTTGCGGATAATCGGCTGAAGTCGCCCAGTAGGCCGGGCTCGTCTTTGGTTTGGGCGGAGCCTGGCGCGCATTTTGCTGGGCCGAGTCATAGCCCCAACTCGCCACCAATTTATCGGTGCAGTCGCGCATCAGCGCCATTGGCCGGCCCATCTTCTGTAGATGCAGTGCAAAGGTCGGCCCATGATCCTGCTTGAACGTCATGC
>JANMBA010000206.1:0-6763 GCA_031360105.1 Novosphingobium sp. | reverse complement strand
GTTCGATCTGGAGGCCTATCACAATGGCGATCTGACCCCGGTGTACTTCGGCTCGGCGCTTAAGAATTTCGGCGTGGCCGAACTGATCGACGCAATCGCCACTTATGCGCCGCCACCGCGCCCGCAGCCCAGCAATCAAGGTGTGATCAGCCCTGAGGGCAAGGAAGTGACCGGCTTCGTGTTCAAGGTGCAGGCCAACATGGACCCGATGCACCGCGACCGGATCGCGTTCATGCGGCTGGTTTCGGGCACGTTCAAACGCGGCATGAAGTTGACGCCGTCGGGTTCGGGCAAGCCGGTCGCGGTCCATTCGCCGATCTTGTTTTTTGCGCAAGACCGCGAGCTGGCTGACAGCGCCGAGCCGGGCGACATTATCGGTATCCCCAATCACGGCACGCTGCGCGTGGGCGATACGCTGTCCGAACTGAACCAGGTGCGGTTCACCGGGCTGCCCAATTTTGCACCCGAAATCCTGCGCCGGGTCGCGCTGAAAGACCCGACCAAGACCAAGCAATTGCGCAAGGCGCTTGACGATCTGTCCGAAGAGGGCGTGATCCAGGTGTTCTATCCCGAGATCGGTGCGTCGTGGATTGTCGGCGTGGTCGGACAATTGCAGCTTGAAGTGCTGATCAGCCGGCTCGAGGCGGAATACAAGGTCGAGGCGCTGCTCGAACCCGCCCCGTTTGAAACCGCGCGCTGGCTTAAAGGCAGCGATGCTGCGCTGGCGGCTTTTGTCAATATCAACAAAGCCTGCCTGGCCAAAGACCGCGACGGCGATCCGGTGTTCATGGCACGCTCGGCCTGGGATGTCGGCTATCAGCAGGAACGCAACCCCGAGCTGGTTTTTTCGGCGACCAAGGAAAGATAAAGGGTTCACGCAGAGGCGCAGAGGAAAAAACACAGACGCGCAGAGCGATGGCTCTGGGCCGTCAGGCCCCCCGAGATCGCGCCGTATGCGGTTCGCAATGCGTTGTGATGAAGGCGGCTTCGCCGCAATCACTAGATCTCTGCGGTCTCTGCGGTCTCTGCGCGAACCCCTTTCTCCTTCTTGCCCAAAACGCACCGCCCGCTTAAGCTGCACGCATGGAATTCACCGACACGCTGACCCCTGACCACGTTGCGATGATTGGCAAGCAGGCGGTGTTTTTCATCGCCACCGCCGCTGCCGACGGGCGGATCAACCTCTCGCCCAAGGGCCTCGCCGATACGTTCAAGGTGCTCACGCCGGACCGGGTCGCCTATCTCGACCTTGGCGGATCGGGCAACGAGACTCACGCGCACCTCGCGGCAGACGGCCGGATCACGATCATGATGTGCAATTTCGAGCAGCCCGCGCTGATCCTGCGGATTTATGGCCGCGGCCGCGCGGTGTTGCCGCAGGATGCCGATTGGACCGCGCTGGCGGCGCATTTCACGCTGCTTCCCGGCACGCGTCAGATCTTCGATATCGCTGTCGAGAGCGTGCAGGGCAGCTGCGGCTGGGGCGTGCCGATCATGCATGTCGATCACGAGCGCGCGACGCTGCCCAAGTATCACGCCCAGTCCGACCCAGAGAAATGGGTCACCAAGGTAGCCGGTCGCACCCGCTCGATTGATGGGCTGCCAACCCGTGCGACTGACCGGTTTATTGCCGGGAGCTGATGCACCTCACTTTCGCCAGCTACAACATCCACAAAGGGGTGGGACTTGATCGGCGCCGTGATCCTGTGCGGATCATGGCTGTGCTGCATGAGATCGGCGCCGATGTGATCGCGGTGCAAGAGGCTGACCGGCGCTTTGGCGAGCGCGAGGCGGTGCTGCCGCGCCAATTGCTCGAAGAGCACGGCCATTACCGCGCGGTGCCGCTGGCAGTGGGGGCCAATTCGATCGGCTGGCACGGCAATGCACTGCTGGTGCGGCGCGATATTACCATTGCCGAGGCCGGGATTGTGCCGCTGCCCACGCTTGAGCCGCGCGGCGCGATCCGGGCGGACCTGATCGTCAAGGGCCAGCGGCTGCGGGTGGTCGGCATGCACCTCGATCTGTCGGGGCTGCGGCGGCGTCAGCAAGTGCGCGCGATCCTGGCGCATTGCGCGCGCTGCGATCATCCCTGCCCGACCGTGCTGCTGGGTGATTTCAACGAATGGTCGCAGCACGGCGGCTCCTTGCGCGAATTTCATACCCCGTGGCGGGTGCTGGCCCCAGGCCGCAGTTTCCCCTCGCGGCGGCCGGTGGCACAGCTCGACCGAGTGGTCATCTCGCGCGAATGGCACTGCGAAGGCGCAGGCGTGCACCACACCGCGCTGTCCGGCGCGGCATCGGACCATTTGCCGGTCTGGGCCAAGTTGTCGCTGCCCAAAATTTAGGCAGATGCGCATGTTTCGGGCGCAATTGCGCGCGTCTGGCATGGATCATTGCACAGTCAGCACTGTATCTTAACACAAATTAACGTTTGGCACGGGTCTTGCTGCATCTGCGAAGTCGGCATGAAGCCGAACACAAGGCAAGCAGGGGACGGGCATGAAATTCATTGTTGCCATAATCAAACCCTTCAAGCTCGACGAGGTGCGCGATGCACTCGGCGCGCTGGGGGTTGCGGGCATGACCGTGACCGAGGTCAAGGGATTCGGGCGGCAAAAGGGCCAGACCGAGATTTATCGCGGGGCCGAATATACCACCAACATGCTGCCCAAGGTGAAGATCGAAGTGGCGGTCAGCGATGCGCTGGCACCGCAAGTGGTCGAAACTATCCAGCAGGTGGCCAGCACCGATGCGATCGGTGACGGCAAGATCTTCGTGCTCGAACTGGCTTCGGCCACCCGCATCCGCACCGGCGAAACCGGGGACACCGCGCTGTGAGTGCGCGTGTGACAGGAGGGAATTTCACTATGATCCGCAAAACTTTGTGCGGCCTTGGCCTGCTGGGCGGTTCGCTCGCCGCCGCCACGGCTGCCTTTGCTCAAGATGCCGCCGCCGCCGGGCCGATCAAGGCCCCAAGCGTCGAACAGATGGCGACCATGGTCAACAAGGGTGACACCACCTGGATGCTGATCTCCTCGGCCTTGGTGCTGATGATGAGCATTCCGGGCCTCGCGCTGTTTTACGGCGGCCTGGTGCGCACCAAGAACATGCTCAGCGTGCTGATGCAGGTGTTTATGATTGTGTCGATCACCGGCCTGATGTGGGCACTGTTCGGCTATTCGATCGCTTTCACCAGCGGTGCCGGGCATGAAATCTTCGGCTACCAATTCTTTGGCGGGCTTTCCAAGGCGTTTATGGCCGGGGTTACCAGCGGGTCATTCGCAGCGACATTCTCCAACGGGGTCTATATTCCCGAGCTCAGCTATTTCGTATTCCAGATGACCTTCGCCATGATCACCCCCGCGCTGTTTATCGGCTCGTTCGCGGAGCGGATCAAATTCTGGCCGCTGATGCTGTTTACCGTGCTGTGGTCAATTCTGGTCTATTATCCGGTCGCGCACATGGTGTGGTACTGGGCCGGCCCAGACTTCCTGCCCGATGCTCCAACCGATTCCGGGTTCCTGTTCCAAAAGGGCGCGCTCGATTTTGCCGGCGGCACGGTGGTTCATATCAACGCCGGGATCGCTGGTCTGGTTGGCTGCCTGGTGCTGGGCAAGCGGCTCGGCTTCGGCAAAGAAAACACCCCGCCGCATTCGCTGACCATGACCATGATCGGCGCGTCCTTGCTGTGGGTCGGCTGGTTCGGGTTCAACGCCGGGTCCAACCTTGAATCGAATGGTGTCGCTGCGGTCGCTTTCGTCAATACCATGCTGGCAACTTGCGCGGCTGCGCTCAGCTGGGCGGTGGTCGAACAGATCGTCCACAAAAAGCCTTCGATGCTGGGCGCCGCATCGGGCGCCGTCGCGGGCCTCGTCGCGATCACCCCGGCATCGGGGTATGGTTCGCCGATGAGCTCGATCGTGCTGGGCCTGAACGTTTCGCCGATCTGCTTCTTCTTCGTCAGCACGATCAAGAACAAGTTCAAGTACGACGATACGCTCGATGTATTCGGGATCCACTGCATCGGCGGGATCACCGGGGCGCTGGCCACGGCGGTCGTCGCTGCGCCCAGCCTGGGCGGTCAGGGATACTTTGACTACACGGTGTTCCCGGCGGTCGCGATTGCGCCGGACGCATACAGCATCACCGGTCAGCTGTGGATCCAGCTGCAAGCGGTCGGCACGACATTGCTGTGGTCAGGGATCATGTCGGCGATCCTGTTGATCGGCATCGACAAGCTGATCGGACTGCGCGCCAGCGAAGAAGCTGAACGCGAAGGCCTCGATCTTAGTGAACACGGCGAGCGCGCTTACAATATGTAGCGCCCGCCTCCCAAGATTGGCGGGTTCGAGGTTCCTCCTCTCCTCCCCTCGGATCCGCCAACCCATGTTCCTCCTGCGAACAAAAACTTTAATAGGCCGGGGCCGCAAGCTCCGGCCGTTTTTTTCGTGCGGAGCGCGCGCAAAAACCTAAATTGATGTTGGCCTGTCGATAGGTTACTCTGATTGAGCAGCTCAAGTATTTCACGAGTTCACAGGGGGCGTTGATGGCTTCGCTTTTCAGGACTGCGGCTGGTTGGCTTGAGCGCTCTCCCGATACGCCGGCCATGTTCGAGCGCCGCCTGCGCGAGCCGTGGAAGCAGTTTGCCTTGTTGTTGCTCGCCGGGTTGATCTTGCGGATCGCCACATTTGGCGACCCCAACCTTCATGTCGATGAGGCTTTCTATTTCGTGGTCGGGCAGGAAATGCACCACGGCGCACTGCCCTATGTCGATATCTGGGATCGAAAACCCGTCGGTCTGTTCCTGATTTATTACCTGATTGCCGGGATTTCGGCCAACGTGGTCGCTTACCAGGTTGCGGCATGGCTCTTCGCCAGTGCGACAGCCTGGATCATTGCCCGGATCGCCGCGCGCTGGGCGGGCGTCCAGGGTAGCGTGCTCGCGGGCGTGACTTATCTGCTCATGCTGGGGCCGTTCGAAGGGTTTGGCGGACAGACCCCGATCTTCTACAACTTGCTGATCGCTGGCGCGGCGCTCCTGCTGCTGCGGGCCCAGCCGCAGCTGGCCGTCGGTGTCCCGACTGGGCGGACCTTTATGGCAATGGCGCTGTGCGGTCTGGCGCTGACGATCAAGCAGACTACGCTGTTTGAATCGCTGTGCTTTGGTTTATTTGTCAGCTGGAACCTGTGGCGCAGTCCCGCGCCCATGCTTCGCATTGTGCTCTTGCTCGCCGTCTGCGCGGTGCTGGGCGCGTTGCCAACCCTGCTCAGCGCTCTGGCCTATTACCAGCTGGGGCACTGGGCAGAGTTTTGGCAAGCGATGGTGACATCCAATCTTGCCAAGGTTCAACCGACGATCCTGCTTATCGCGTTGAACTGTTTGCGAATTGTCCTTCGCCTCTACCCTTACTTCGCCATGATCTGGCTTGGGATCCGCTTTGCCGATCCTGCAGTGCTGGATCGCCGGGACAAGGTATTCATGACCTTGTGGCTGGTCGGCGCGGTACTGGGTGTGACGGCCGTTCCCAACTTCTATTCGCACTATGCCTTGCCACTGCTCGTTCCGCTGGCCGCTGTTTCGGCCCTGGCGCTTGACCGGCGCGATATCGGCCTGTTCGCGGCTGCGATGGTGGCTACATTTTCCATGGTGTTGATTCAGCCATTTGACCGGGCAGGGCGGCTGCGTTCGATAGAATCGATGGACCGGATGGCGCAATCGATCCGGCTGCATGATAGCGGCGGGGGGCTGCTGGTTTATGATGGGCCGCCTTACCTGTATGCTTTGGCGGACAAGCGCCCGCTGACCCCGCTGGCTTTTCCCCATCATCTCAATGACGGGATTGAAAAGGATGTGAGCCAGTTCAATACCCTGGCCGAAACGAAGCGTATCCTGAAGGCAAAACCCGGCGTTCTGGCGATTTCCGTATTTCCCAGCAACATTCCCGAGAATGCCGAAACCAGAAGTCTGGTCTTGGGATATGCCGTGAACAATTGCCAGCTTGTCGATGTCGATCTTTCGTTAGAAATCAATCACTCCGAGCTAATCGCGATCTATGGCGACTGCCGCAGCACCGGGGCATACCTGCACGACTATTGACCTTGAACTGGTCCGCAACTCCCGGCCGCCAGGCTAGCGCGCCAGCGCGGCCTCGCTCTGCTCCATCAGCTCCCTGACGATGTCCGCTACCGGTTCCTCGCTCTTGACCATGCCGACCGATTGCCCGGCCATCAGCGAACCGTTTTCAACGTCGCCGTCGATCACCGCGCGGCGCAGTGCGCCCGCCCAGAAGTGCTCGATCTGCAGCTGCGCCTCGCTCATCGTGACCGTGCCCGCATCCAGCAGCTTGGCGACTTCGACCTGCTTGGCGGTGAACTCTTCGGTGCCCTTGTTTTTGAGCGCGCGAACCGGGATCACCGGCAGCCGCGGATCGACCTGTACGCTCGCCACCGCATCGCGCGCATTGGCGCGGAAGAAGGCCTGTTTGAACAAGGGATGCGCGATGCTTTCAGTCGCGCAGGCAAACCGTGTGCCCAGCTGCACGCCCGATGCGCCCATTTCAAGGTACGCCGCGATCATATCGCCGCGGCCGATCCCGCCCGCGACGAATACGACGTGATCGGCCGCCAGTTCAGGCAGGAATTCCTGCGCCAGGACGCTGGTGGCGACCGGGCCGATGTGCCCGCCGGCCTCGCTGCC
Source organism: Novosphingobium sp. (assembly GCA_031360105.1). GTDB lineage: Bacteria > Pseudomonadota > Alphaproteobacteria > Sphingomonadales > Sphingomonadaceae > Novosphingobium. Next base: position 66 of record JANMBA010000206.1, on the reverse strand, counting down.
TTCGATGACCATGGCGTCCGCACCCGAACGCAGCAGCTTCTTGGCCAGCGCCAGTGTGGGCGCGAA
>JANMBA010000192.1:0-1713 GCA_031360105.1 Novosphingobium sp. | reverse complement strand
GGTGATCGCGGCGGTGGTAATCACCGGCCTGTCACCGTTCAGCGACCTGTTGCTGGGCGGCGCGCACCGCGGCGCGCTGTTCGTTTACAACCCGCATTACAGCGCGGCCCTGGCGCTGCTGGCGTTGCCGTGGGCGATCGCCACGGTGCACCGCCCGAGCGACGCGACTGACCGGATGCTGGCTGACTTGTCGTTTATCGTCTATTTGCAGCACGCCATCGCGCTGCAAGTGTTCAAGCTGATCGACGGGCCGTTTCTGGAGCGGTTGGCGGTCGCTGCGGCGAGCTTCACGCTGGTGCCGATCGTCTCCTGGGTGATCTGGCGTTATTTCGACCGGCCAATCAACCGCCAGCGCGATGCCTGGGTCAAGCGGCGCCTGCCGCTAAAGCCCCAGCAGCCAGGCTAACTCAATCCGCTGTGCCACGTCCTGATAGGCCAGTTCGTGGCCATATTCGGGTACAACCACCAACCGCGCCTTTGGATTGGCCGCTTGCAGCGCTGCGGAGTGAGCCGGGCCGATCATGGTATCAGCCGCGCCGTGAAGCAGCAGGATCGGCGCGTCGACCGCCGCGATCTTGGCCTGGTTGTCATACCGGTCATGCACCAGCCAGCGCATCGGCAGCCACGGCAGCTTTTCTCCGACGACCGCGGGCAAGCTGGTGAATGCTGAAATCAGCACCAGCCCGGCGGGATGCGTGGTGCTCGCCAGATCGGTCGCCGCGCCCGAGCCGATCGAGTTGCCGACCAGCACGATCCGGTCCATTGCAAAACCCTGCGCGTTCAACCACGCCAACGCCGCGCGCCCATCGGCATAAAATCCCGCTTCATCGGGCTGGCCGGGATTGCCGCCATAGCCGCGATATTCGAGGAGCAGCACGCCCACCCCGGCACCCGCGTTCAGCCGGTTCGCTACCGCGGCGCCATCCCAGCCATCGCCATTGCCGTGAAAGAATAACACCACTCGCTGGCCTGCGCGCGGCGGGCTATAGATCGCCGCGAGGTCGAGCCCGTCGGCGGTGTGCAAGGTGATCTGCTGGTAACCAGTGGGGATCGCGGCGAAGTGACGCGGGGCCGGATAGATCAGGCTGCGCTGCGCCAGATAGAGCGCGCCCGTCGCCGCCAGCAGCGCCAGCAAGGCTCCCAAGGCAATGCCGATCAGCATCAGGCGCAGCCTGCGCCGCGGCGCGCCGGTGCCAGCCACACTCAGGCTCGCGCCTCTTCAACCCCGGCCGAATTGTGCCGCAGCGCTTTCAGCACGCAGTCGACGATATGCGGTGCATTGAGCCCGGCGGCATCGTATTGCTTGTCGGGGCTGTCGTGCTCCTGAAACAGGTCGGGCAGGCGCAGTGTGCGGATTTTGAGCCCGCCGTCGGTCAGCCCCTCGTCGCTCGCCATGGTCAGGACATGCGCGCCAAGGCCGCCGATCGCGCCTTCCTCAACCGTCACCACCACGTCATGGCTGGCGATCAGCTGGCGGATCAAAGCCTCGTCGAGCGGCTTGGCAAAGCGCAAGTCGGCCACCGTGGTGGAAAGCCCCTTGGCCTCGAGCTGGTCAGCCGCTTTCAGAGCCTCGGCCAGCCGCGTGCCGAGCGAGAGCAGCGCCACCTTGCTGCCATGCCGGACGATCCGGCCCTTGCCGATTTCGAGCCGCATGGGCACCGCTGGAAGCGCCACCCCGGTGCCGTTGCCGCGCGGATAGCGGAACGCAATCGG